>NZ_JAUBSA010000002.1:0-227098 GCF_036702115.1 Microcoleus sp. LAD1_D5
ATAATTATGAGTTAGCTCTAGGGGGATTAAATTGAAAACCTTCTATTATAGCATAGATTTTTTTTGCAAGAGGTCTACTGTTGTGAATGCGACCGTTTTTGACAGTCTGGCAAGAAGAACAGTTAGGACAAAGAGGCATAGTCAGGGATAGATTAGCAAGAACTACTGCTAATCTAGCATCATTACTTCTAGGGCACTACCGGAAAAACCTTGTCTTTTTCCTAATCGCTAGAAAATGACATCGGTGCCATCGGCTATTTTGTAGATCGGTACAATGTATCCTTACTTCTTTAGCACTACTAAGGTAGTTTATAACTGCTCGATCGCACAATCAATTCACCTTGACTGGGGTTACGACTGAAGATAAAAGCTCCTTCTTGAGTTTCGCCACTTGACAAAAAATCAATTTGTTGGTCGCCGGATTCCACAACTTCGCCGTTGACCCGCAGTTCGGCACTAATTTGAACTGATTCTGCCGTTTCGCCGCCCGTGTTTGTCACTGTAAACGGTACATAAAATTGCCCTTGAGTTTCACGAATAGGCGTGTTCCGAGTGACAGAAATAATCGGAGGTTCGTCTTTTTTAGTCACCCAGTTGTAGATTACGAGTCCGGTGAGGGTAAAAAGGATCAAGCAGGCGATCGCAAATGTCACCCATTCAGCAAAAGTTCTTTTGTGTTGCTGTTCGTTATTGCTTTCACTCATACCGCCAACCTCCCCGCCGCGCCGCCAACAGCCGCCGGCAATCCCAATACTAACGTATAGTTCAACCAAAGCGACCACGGGTCGTCAAAAGTGAGTTTGTGGAAGAAAAACATCATAAATGCAGAAGCCGCCAGGGACACTAAATAGGCCATGACAGTTTCGCTGAGGGGACGCTGAAAAATCCCTTGCTGCTGCTGCCTTTTTGCTTGATAAGTAAAGCCTGCTACAAATACTATACCGTAAGAAATTAGCAGCGAAGTGGCGATAATTGCTAATTGCCAAGGCGGCGAAATAGCTGCCGCTAGCATGGGAATTTCGTCAGTTGGGGCGATGTTAAAAGCAATGATCATCGCGCCGATTAAAGTAGCGCCGATATCTGCTAGAGTTGCATTAATTGTAGGTTCCTGTTCACTGTCTGAACTTTGATAGCGATCGCCGCTCAAGAAACCGTTGGCCAGGGCTACTCCCAAGGCAAACGGCAGGCCTTCAAAGATGATTTTCCCCAAAGTTTCATGCAGCGGAGTCTCCGGCGTAATTTCCCTGAGCAAAAATAGGATAAAAGCCGCACAAACAATGCCAATGGCGATCGCTACTACGGTATCGATTGCAGCATCTAGCCAGCGGATGTCTTGAGTTTTGCGAAAACCTTCCGTGCGAGTCAGCAAGAAAACGACGAGAAAAGTAGTTGCGATCGCGATCGACATTTCCGCTGGTGTAGTATACGAACCGATCCACCAAACCTCCATCGTATAAAGCAGGGGAATTCCGAACAAAAAGCCGCCCGATGCACCTCGAATGATGTCGTTTAGTTCATTTGACCACTGATTTTTGCGCTGTTTTTTTCTCTGGTTCATTTTTCAGTTAAAAGGCCAATTAAAAATTATACAAAATTTCCCGTGCTTATAAATCCCGTTGCCAAATCTTGATAGTTTTGTCATCACTTCCACTAACCAGAGTCTGCCCATCCGGGCTAAAAGCCACAGAGTAAACTCCCCATGTGTGTCCTAAAAGAGTACAAATCTTCTCTCTAGCCTCTAGATTCCAAAGTTCTATCGTTCCGGGTTCGCTATCATAATCTGCGTTCTCACCATCGCTTCCACCAGTTGCGATAATTTTATCATCACGGCTAACAGCTAAGCAGAAGCTTCCCATTGAATTTTCCGCAAGAGTATAAATTTCTGTTCCTGTATCAAGATTCCACAACTTGATAGTTCCGGCACAGTCTAAGGTAGCAAAAGTTGCTCCATCAGGGCGGACAGCCAGGGCACAAACAGAGTCCATACCCTCCTGCCAATTCTTTGTCCAGATTTCATCTCCTGTGATTAAATTAAAAGCTACTGCACTTAGAGAAACACAATCATCTCCACTGCTACTGAGTAAAATATTTCCGTCATGGCTGAATAAGATATCTAAACTATAAAATACTTCTACTGGCCACTTTAAAGTCCGAATTTCTTCTCCATTTCTAAGGTTCCAAAGTTTGATAGTTGTGTCTTCACTGGCACTTGCCAGAGTCTTCCCGTCGGGGCTGATAACTACAGAAGTAATTATGTCTGAATGTCCGGTGATGGTGTAAATTTCCTCTTTAGTGCTGAGATTCCAAAGCTTGATAGTTTTGTCCTTACTGCCGCTAGCAAGAGTTTGTCCATCAGGGGCGAGGGCAATGGATCTAACCCCTTGTGAATGTCCTGATAAAGTGTGAAGTTCTTGCCCTGTGTTGAGGTTCCACAGCTTAATTGTGCTGTCAGCACTTCCGCTAACTACAGTCTGTCCGTCTGGAGTGATGACAACAGAAGTTACCGAGCTTGAATGCCCGTAAAGGGTGTGTACGCATTGCCAGTTAGTTTGAATCATTTGATATTACTCCTAGCATTCATCCAGCAACCACATTTTTACTGATTGTTTTCAATGCCATTAAAGTGCAAGCTGAATTTCGGAATATTCTCCTAAAGCTTCGTTGACAACAATCAGTTTTCCTTGACTATCCGCCCCTAATTGTTGATTGGCATTGAGTAATTCAATTCCATAAATAGTACCGTCGGGGGCAATATCCACATTCATTTGCTCGCTAACCTGGATAGTTTTTACCTGTGTGGTTTTTTCTTTCAGGTATATATAAGCTACGTTGTATCTTGGATCGTAAGTCAGTTTCATGGAACCTCCTGCTCAAAAGAATTTGACAATTACAGTGATAATTATCCAGTCTTCGCCTTCTGGGGCTGCGATCGCCTCCACTTTCTTCATAGCATAAACTTTTCCCTGCCACTCAGCATTGAAGGAAAAGTTGCGCCTAAATCCGGTTCGGCCAAATTGAGCCGGAAAAGTTGTGCCACTTTCAACAGTAGCAATTACTTCTGCCTCAGTTGCACCTCGCTCAATCAATCGTGCTTGAGCATGGGGATGTAATCTAACGCTCACGTTGCTATTACCTCCTTTTTGCCTCTTTATTTTTGCACTAACTTAATTCACCACAGCCGCGCATAAGCATCAAAATAAAGGCATGAGTGTCCAACAACAATCTCATTCCATGTACTCCTTAAACTCTTCTAGCGGTTCGTCAAAATCATCGGACATCCAAACCATTCCTTTGGCACTTCCTGCTTGCCGATTGGGTTTAGCTTGTTTGGGAATTCCTACCAATTTTACAACAGGCTGGTTATCTTGAGTAATCGCAACTTCTTCGCCTCTCATTGCCGCTTCGATTAATTCCAGAAGCTTTTCTTTTGCCTCAACAATGTCTACTTGATACATAATTCGTGGCTCCTTACTATCAATTTCAAACATCTGTATTCTAACTCAATTAAACAAATCTTCTTCCTCCAAATCAACAGACTGTAATTCCAGATCACCAGACTGCAACTGAGCCGGTGTAGCAGGAATCGCGGCAATAATTGCATCGATTACCTTAGCCACTGGAATAATCTCCATCCCCAACTCCGGAACCGGTTGATTTTTAGGAATAATCGCCCTTTTGAAACCCAATTTCGCCGCCTCCCTCAGCCGCAACTCTAATTGCGAAACCGGCCGCACCTGTCCCCCCAAACCAACTTCTCCGAGCAAAACTGTGCGTGCATCGATTACCCGATCGCGAAAACTGGCCACAACGGCGATCGCAACTGCCAAATCCGCCGCAGGTTCATCCACCTTCAACCCGCCAACCGTTGCCAAAATCACATCTAATTTAGATAAAGGAATCCCCACCCTTTTCTCCAAAACAGCTAAAATTTGCTGCAATCTAGCATTGTCCACACCAGTAGTAGTGCGACGCGGCGAACCAAAACTCGCAGGGCTGACTAACGCCTGAATCTCCACTAAAATCGGTCGAGTTCCTTCGCAAGTAACAGTCGTCGAAGTACCGGGAGAAAATTCATCTCTATTCCCTAAAAACAACTCCGACGGATTATTTACTTCTCGCAAACCGTTGGCTACCATTTCAAAAACACCGATTTCGTGAGTCGCGCCAAAACGGTTTTTCATCGATCGCAAAAGTCGATGAGAAGCAAAGCGATCGCCCTCAAAATAAAGTACAGTATCTACCAAATGTTCCAAAACCCTCGGCCCCGCCAAAGCTCCATCTTTCGTAACGTGACCGACAATAAATAAAGTAATATTTTCCCTTTTCGCCACCTGCATCAAAGCCGAAGTACATTCCCGCACCTGAGCCACCGAACCCGGAGCCGATGTTAAACTAGCAAAATAAATAGTTTGGATGCTGTCAATCACCGCCACATTCGGTTTCAGCGCTTCCAACTCCCGCAAAACAACCTCTAAATCCGTCTCTGGAAGCAAATAGAAATTCTCCGCTGAATTGTCCTCAAAATCTGTTTTAACTTCCCCGTTACTGCCAGATTTATGTCCGCCATTACTTGACAATTCAACCGGATTAGCCACGCCCAAACGCTGCGATCGCAACTTCACCTGCTGGCCGGACTCCTCCGCACTGACATACAGTATCCGATCCTTGCGGGCCAACATATTCGCCACCTGCAACAGCAGCGTCGATTTCCCGATTCCCGGTTCCCCCCCAATCAACACCAGCGAGCCCGGAACAATCCCGCCTCCCAAAACTCGATCGAGCTCCCCGTAACCAGAAGGCCAGCGAGACTGAGTTTGGTCGGAAATCTGCGATAATCTGAAAGATACCCTTGGTTGACCCTTCGACTTATCAGGGGGCGAACCGCCCACTGTCTTAGTTGTCACCCCAGTTAAACCAGCCCGCGGCACACCAGCAGTAGGTTGCTCTAACTGCTCGTCAAAAGAATCCCACTTCTGACAGCTAGGACATCTGCCAAAATATTGTGGTGAATCATAGCCGCATTCCCGACAAATATATTGTATTCGAGGCTTAGGCATTGTTTACTATGATAAATAGTCACCCTAACATTTAGAAAAGTCTGAGTTAAAGCAATTATCAAGCTTTCAGACCCATCCTTACACATGATTCAATTTGTGTCTTCTATGATAGGGTACAAAAAAATAACATTATCTGAAATGTAACTTAAGGAGTGCTCGGTAACTTGGAAAACCATAAAGAAAAAATTCTGGTAGTCGATGACGAAGCCAGTATCCGCCGCATTCTGGAGACTCGCCTTTCCATGATTGGCTACGATGTCGTCACCGCTGCTGACGGCGAAGAAGCTCTGGAAACATTTCGCAACACCGAACCCGACTTAGTGGTTTTGGACGTGATGATGCCGAAGCTAGACGGTTACGGCGTCTGTCAGGAGTTGCGAAAAGAGTCAGACGTGCCTATCATCATGCTAACTGCTTTGGGAGACGTAGCCGATCGCATCACCGGTTTAGAATTGGGCGCCGACGATTACGTCGTCAAACCTTTCTCTCCCAAAGAACTCGAAGCCCGCATCCGTTCGGTACTGCGGAGGGTTGACAAAAACGGAGCATCGGGCATTCCTAGTTCCGGAGTCATCCACGTCACCAATATTAGGATTGACACCAACAAGCGCCAAGTTTACAAAGGCGACGAACGAATTCGGCTCACGGGCATGGAATTCAGCCTGTTAGAACTGCTTGTCAGCCGTTCTGGAGAGCCTTTCTCGCGATCGGAAATTTTGCAGGAAGTCTGGGGATACACGCCAGAACGCCACGTAGACACCCGCGTAGTGGACGTTCACATCTCCCGGCTTAGGGCAAAATTGGAAGACGACCCCAGCAATCCCGAATTAATTCTCACCGCCCGTGGCACCGGCTATCTCTTCCAGCGAATTGTCGAAATTGGAGAAGTAGGATAAAGTCAGTTGGCAGTTGGCAGTTGGCATTAGTTAAATTACCAACTACCAATTACCAATGACTAATGACTAATGACAAAATCTGATCCCAATAGAGTTTTGCGGCAATTGCCCTTAGTTGCAGGAGGGTTAGCAGGTACGCTGCTAATGGTCAACCGCTTGTTGACAGAGCAAATTACAGATTCTCAAGCTCGATCGGACGCTTTGGGAGTAATTATTAGCGCTTTGCTGATTTTAACAGGTTTGCTGTGGCAGCAGGTGCAAGCGCGATCGCCGGATTCCGTAAAACTTATCGGCGAAGAAGGTTTTGAATTTGCGCCGGATTTGCCGGATGCTGTGAAAATAGAATTAGCCTGGGCGTCGCGTTTGCTGTTGACAAATACCGCCACAAGGTCGATCGTAATTGTGTATCAAGGAAAAGTTTTATTGCGGCGCGGTATTTTAGGCATCAATCCCGAAGTCAAACCAGGACCGATATTGCAGCGAGTGCTCGACAAAAACAAACCAGTTTATTTAGTAAATCTCAATATTTATCCCGGGCGAATAGAATTTGACTATTTGCCAGAAAATACTCAAGGAGTTATCTGTCAGCCGATCGGCAGCCAAGGCGTTTTAATCTTAGGTGCTAACGCACCCCGCAGCTACACAAAACAAGATGAAAACTGGATTGAAGGGATTGCCGACAAACTAGAAAATACCATCAATCGATTTTAGATTTTAGATTTTAGATTGTGGATTTTAGATTTTAGATTTTAGATTGTGGATTTTAGATTTTGGATTGTGGATTGCACAATTCCAGCCCTGTCAAGGTGCGATCGTCTTCGAGGGCTGCGCTAACGACGGATTTGCCTCATTCTAGGTGTTGGCTATCGGCAATAAACAAGATTTATTACCGATATCTTTTGAAAAGAACAAGAGCGAGCGCTTCCCCCAACAAAATTTGCAGGGTTTGAGGGTATTCTTCACCACTCCTGAGCCGGCTGCGTGCACAGGGCGGCTCTTAGTCCTCCACAACGCTCTCCGGGTGCGCTAGGCGCACCTTACTAGCTCAAAACTCTCAACTCAAAACTCCAAACTACTACCGAGCCCAGTCAGTACCGCGCCACAGCGTAAAAAACAAAACACTAGAAATCAGCGCGCCCAGCAGCCACTTAATAGCATTTTTAAATAACCCCACGCGCTGATTTGACTGAACCGCAGCACTTTGCGTCTGTAACCGTTCCTTAGCCGGAGTAATTCTAGAAAGAATTTGCTCTTTCAATTGCTGTGGGTTTTGCGTATCCGCTGGTACCCCCAAACGGGTAAGTTCCCCCGCCAAATTCCTTAAATCTTCAGGACTACCCTTATTCAGCCGTTCTTCCACCTGCTGCAACTGAGCTAATTGTTGGTTTGCTTGAGTAGTAATTTGCTGGTTGTTTTGGTTGTTGACGTAGATAGTGCCAAAAATTCCCAAAGGTAGCATCAACAGAAAAAGCAGACCTAGCAGCAGACACACCCAAGACAAAACCTTCAAAAAAACGTCTTCCAAACCTCTGCGATCGTACCCTTCTCCAAAAAAGATCAGCGCCATTGCCAGTAAAGGAACTGGCACCCGTTCCACTACAGCCCCAATCGTTTGCAATTCCCAGAGACGATTGCCAAAATTGGCTGGTATAAGAACTGCGATCGTATCTAATACAGACAAAATTAATAGGCCGTAGCCAATCCAACGCAGTCTGTAGATAGAAAAACCTTGTTCGCCTTGTAAGTCATTCATAAAATAATCAGAGTTGTTGTTAAGAAAAATCTCTCTTGACCCCGCCCAAAGAACGGATACAAGTCCCCGACAACAGTCGTGGAGAGTCAAAAATTTTAGACTCTTGTTCAAGCTTCCAGATTCCCCTGTGGAGTCAATCTAAAAGCTAAAAGCTAAAAGCTAAAATCGACAGAATCGAGTCAAGGTTCGGGGAATCGCGGCTGCCACCACTCATACCAAGAAACCCAAGCATTCTCTAGAATTTTTTTGGCATCTTCTGGAGTTGTTTTATCCAAAGGCACAGACATCTGAGTCCACAAACAGCGTCGGTCTTGAATATTTCCCCTACCCAACAACCAAAACAGAATACGGTTTGGCTGCCAATCGCGAGTATTTCGATTATATCTAAACTGTTGGGAAGTTACTGTAGCACTGCCATTAGGATTGATACACGAACTCAAATACAGTCTATTTTGCTGTTGCAAAATTCCGTGAAACCCCGCGCTTTGAGTGTTTGCCAATGCTAGTTTACCAGGATACGACTTGAGAATAGTATGTCCCTTCATCATACCTTCCACATCCCCAATGCTGTCTACCGCATAGCGCATCTCTATTTCTAGAGCCATGCTATTTTTTTGATATTCATATTTCCTGGCAGCTTTGAATTCTGAATTTTCCTTAATTTCCAGAAGCGCGCTCTTGTTTAGTTTCCAATCGGCTAGAGGCACCGACTCGGGCAACTCAAACGGGGTTGCCACATTCTTGCCGTCCGATGGATAGAAAACCAATTTTCCGGCAACCAACAAAACGCCTCCCAAAGTAACAGCCAACAGGGAAAGCCTAAGTGGTTTCCAAGAGGTAATAGCCATTAGCAATTCTGTCCTTCCTGATTTGGGGGTTGGTCTTTCAAAATTGCGAACCAGCAGAATAACCCGAAAATAAATACAGCAATCATAGAAAAGATTACCGAACCATTTCCTTCGTGCCAGTATTTAAATGCTTCGGGTTGAGATAGCGATACCAGCACGGCCAGGAGACCAACTCGCGCGGCATTCACTACAAATGCAGTAATTATTGCCACGAATGGCAATACCATTTTCTGACCCTTAGTGGTAGGAAACATCAGTAAGAAAACCAGAGCGAGTCCTAACAATTGTAGCATCGCATTCACCCCGGAACAGCCGTGATTCACTTCCACGCTTCCCTTTTCCAGGATTAGAAAAACCCCTTTCCGCACCACTTCAAATCCTAGATAGTGCAGGATGAAAGCTGAAAATTTAGCGGTTAATTTGGGGACATCAACGAATACTCCGATCAATCCGGGAGGAATAGCTGTATAGCCAAGAATTAGAAGTTCCTGCCAATATTGTTTGAGTCCTTTTGTTCCAGAAGCCAGCAATGCGAGACTGATTCCACACAAAAAAGGCGTTGCTCTGATAAAAAAGTCGTATCCCGATATCGACGAACTTTTGAGCAATATTAAAGCAATTAACGATGACCCAAAGAAGCTGGCGAAAATTCCGCTTTCAAAAGTTAAGGATTCGTGCCTTTCCCAAATGAGAAATGCTACGACTCCCCAAAACAGTAACATTGTACCGAACAGGTCTGTGTCGTTTGTTCGGGAAGTCAGAGTTAGGTGTAGGGCAATCAAACCGGAGGCGATGCCTAACAGCCAGTATTTAGGTTCTTGGACGTGCTTGAGCCAGTTGATTTCGGTCATTGCTGCTTTGTGTTTTTCCTAAAAGCTTCTAACATACTTAACCTTGTAACTCTATTAAAATTATCAGCTACAAACACTTGAATTTATGCGTTTGTGATGATTTTTCACTAAATCTTCACAAAGATTGACAAGAGTAAATATGTGTGATAATTACCTTCAACCAAGTAATTCTGAAGTTAGGCGCAAAAACCAAAGAAAACAGGTTTTTTAACTCTGATCGCTCGCACTCAACTAAAAATTTTCCTCCCTCAAACCCGGTTTCTGCGCCTAGAGTTTAAATGTAAAGCTTGAACGCAAGACAGAAACCATTCTTGGACGCACTCTTGAGCTTGAAAACCAGTTTTTTACCGGTGCTGGTTTTTGGTAGCCCGTGCGTCCAGGAGTAGATTAATGAGAGTAGACTTTCCGGTAGTAAGTTTGATATTCCTCCGAAAGCAGGGGTTCCCACCACTCTCGATGGGCTAAGTACCATTCTACCGTCTGCCGCAAACCTTCTTCAACGGTTACTGAGGGAGTCCAACCTAACTCAGTTTTAATTTTGCTGGCATCAATAGCGTAACGCCGATCGTGCCCGGCTCTGTCTTTGACAAATGTGATCAATTGTTCGCAAGGACGGGCGGGTAAATCCTCAGCTAATTCATCCATTAGCTGACACAGCATTTTGACTAAATCGAGATTTTTTACCTCGTTGTTGCCGCCAACATTGTAGGTTTCCCCAGGCTGACCACGGTGAATAACGGCATCTAAAGCGCGGCAGTGGTCGAGAACGTAAAGCCAATCTCGCACGTTTTGACCGTCGCCGTATACTGGCAGCGGTTTGCCCAATAGCATATTGATGCACATTAATGGAATCAGCTTTTCTGGGAAGTGATAGGGGCCGTAATTGTTGGAACAGTTGGTGATAATTGTCGGGACGCCGTAGGTGTGGAAATAGGCGCGGGCGAGGTGGTCACTGCCAGCTTTGGAGGCTGAGTAGGGACTGTTGGGGGAGTAGGCAGTTGTTTCTGTGAAGGCTGGGTCATCGGGGCCGAGACTGCCGTAAACTTCGTCGGTAGAAACGTGGAGGAAGCGCATTGGTGCTTTGAGAGAGGGCTCATCAATTGCTTCAAAATGCTTGCGGAAGGCTTCTAAAAGTGTGAAGGTTCCGACAACGTTTGTTTGAACAAAGGCGGCAGGCCCGATAATTGACCTGTCAACGTGGGATTCTGCGGCAAAGTGGGCGACGGTGGTGATGTTTTCTTCTTTGAGCAAGGTATCGACTAGGGTACGATCGCAAATATCCCCCTGCACAAACCGAAAATTTTCGCCTCCTTCCAAAGTTGCCAGGGTTTGTCGGTTTCCGGCGTAGGTTAAAGCGTCGAGTACGACTACTCGATCGCCCGGATAGCTGTTGCACCAGTGATGCACAAAATTCGAGCCGATAAATCCAGCCCCGCCCGTCACCAACAATCGGCGTGGATCTCGCTCAATGCCTTGAGTCGCGTTGTCTGTCATAAAAATAAGAGTTATTCCAATAACTAAGCCTTTACAAAAGTAGCCTTAAAAGTAGTTTGTCACCAAGTGTTTGCCAGTCTGTAACTAAATTTTCTACTGTCTCACCTCAGATGTTCTAATTTGGGCGCGATCCAAGTATTGGTTAACAAAACTTGAACTTCCACCGATTTGTTAGCCCAAACGCTTACATAGCAACCATTCCAGATGTTTAAGCGGGCAATTTAAAATTTGAATTGCGTGACGCTATAGCTGACTTTTGCGATCGATCCGCGATATGGGCTGCGCCCAGAGTTGATACATTTGTAAAGAGCTGTTACCATTAATTTTTTAATTATCCTTTACAATCTCCAGAGCACCATGAAGAAGTTTCAAGTGTTAGCTGGCATTGCTTCCGTCGTCGCGATCGCAAGCAGTATCGCTGTTTGTGACGCCGCATCTGCTTTCCCCTGTTCCTACAGCAAATCTGGGGCGGCTAAATCTGGTTCTGCGACAACGCTCCTAGGTTCCGGCGGCTCGGAGCGAATCAATCCGTGGAAATCCTACAAAACAGCAGCTCTCGGTTTCCTAGGTTTGGCTGGAGTTTTTGGTGGCGGTGCGGCCTACATGAGCTACCGTGCCGGCAAGCGCGCCTCTGCTGCTTGCGCTGCGATGACCGATAATTTTGAAGTTTTTGAAGAGTCGGCTCCGATCGCAGATGCAGATGTTTCTGGACGCATGGAAGTTCCCGCCTTGCTGGATTTGGCGCCGGCGGGTGCTGTAGCTGAGTCAGCAGATGCGGTTGCAGCCGTTCGCGAACACCCAGAAGCTCCGGGCGGTGAGCTGGATTTGCCGGTTTCGCCAGTTGCCGAGTTGAGTTCTGAAATTGCGATCGAACAAGTCCAAAGCGCGATCGTCAAATAGTTATCTCAAACCAAAGTATTCGTTTAGCGCACCTCCAATCTTGCAAGATTGGAGGTTTTTTGACTTGAAATTATCTACTCTACAATTTCTTGTCCGGGCGATCGCGAAGCACTGCCAACAATAGACAAATGAATCGATAGCACACAATATCATATTCCGGCTAAGCAAACGAGCATTTAATTAATATCAATTCAAAAAACTCTGGCTACAATCATCAATTTTATATCACTTATTAAAAGCCGCAGAACCCGTTAGGACAAGGCTGTATTCATTGGTGTCAACTTAAGTCTAAAAACCTTGATAAATATCGCTTTTACCTGAGTCCAAATCCCCCTAAATCCCCCTTAATAAGGGGAGTAGGGGTTGACTTTGAGCCTTTCCGGTTCCCCCCTTCTTAAGGGGGGCGCCAGGGTGATCTAAGCTTAATAGTCAAACAGCAGTATGTGGCTGGGTTTGAACTTAAGTTGATACTAATGGGTTGTGTCGTTTTCTTACTGTATTTGATTCGATTGAAAACTGCTATAAAATTAGATGAGTCAAAGCGAGACAGTAGGCTGCCGAGGCGATCGCTAAAAATGCTCTTCAGATCAATCTGAGGGTAGACGGCAAGAGTTCAAATCCCCTGCTATCGTGGGAAATATAGCCCTACAGATTACAACTATAGGTTATTATGAATGCTTGGCGCGATCGATTCAATCAATTTACAGGTAAAACTAGACTGGCAGTTTGCCGGGTGTTCGTTCACCTAACAGGCGAAGAAGTTGCACCGCTGTTAGGAGTTCTCAACCGCACCGCCAGAAAAGCAATTGATGCCGATGGCGACATAGCAGTTTTAGGAGAAGGTCTTGTAGAAATTTGCAATCACCTGTTGCAGTACGACAACTACTGGCAATCAGCCGCCAATGAAGGCGATGTTTTTTGGAATGAAGGCGAAGCCGGCGATTATGTGGATGAACTTTTCACTGATTCAGCCGATCGCTATCTCAGCGAGCCTCAATACAGTACATCTGTTTACGATAAAAATTCCCCCTTGTCTTTGCCTGTAACTAGAAATGTGGTGGTGATGCTGACAGTTGCGTATGAAGGCGAAGTTCCTGCCCTAGAAACTGACCTCGCTGACATCAGCCCGCTGAAAGTCGGTTTAAAAGCAATGATTAATTTACATTACCAAGAAAGGCTCCGAGCTGTGCAAGTTCACTTTTCTCCCGCACAGTTGGGAGACGAACTTACCAACGAGCAAGTGTTGGTCAATTTCCCGGAACTTATTCCCATTTAAGGAAGGCAGAAGTTCGGCAACGGATTCAGTAACTGATGTAACTGATGCCGGGAAGAAGGAAGAAGGAGCAATTATCAAACAACCCAGGCTAAATTACAAATTACAAATTACTATTTATGATGCTGCGAAGACTGACAATTTATTTAATGGCTTTAACTTTTTTATGGACGGCAACCGCCTGCGGTTCTCCTAGCAGACAAACTTCGACAAATCCTGCTGGAAATCCAAATATTAACACAGTGCGTCCTGCACCAAATAATAATAACTTGACTCAAGGTCAATATTCTGTACAGCAAGCTACCTACGACGATGCGGATGGCGAATACAGTTTAATGTTGCTGAATACTCCCGCCGGCAGTCCCCCTGTTTACCGCACTAGGGATTTGCAAATGGCTCGATTAACAGATGAAGAAATATCCGCAGGCAAGAAAAGTTATCTAAATGTGGATAACAATAAAGCGGTTTTGCATTTGACAGAAGATTTTAAAATTGAGTACGTTCACAACGTGACTGAAACTGTCAATAACCCTCAAACCGGTCAGCCCCAAACCGTAGTAGTGCGGCAGCAATCTGGCTTCTGGGCACCGTTTGCTGGAGCTGTTGCCGGTCAGGCGATCGGCAGTTTGTTATTTAGACCGCAATATTATATGCCACCAGTCTATCAGCCGGGAATTATGACAGGATATGGCGGCTATGGCAATACTTACGGCCAAGCTGTTAACCAATATCAAACTCGCTACCGAACTCCGCCTCCAGAGGTGAGAAACCGTCAAGTTTTAAGGACGACCGGCCGCTTGCGATCGCCCACATATAACCAGCCAGTAAGACCCTCAGCACGGCCAAATGGCAATCGATCAACCGGTTCGGGTTACGGTGGCAGCACTTTGAGGCGATCGCCGCAACCGCGTCAAAATCAAAACAAGCGGCAGCCGAGTTTTGGTAGTGGCAGAAATTCTCGTCAACCTAGTCGGACTCGCTCTTTCGGGAGTGGCAGAAGGCGCTGAGTAGAAGATTGCCAAAATCAGCCACTGACATCGGTAAAAGTTGATTTTATATATTCTCCCGATGCCACGCCGCCGCAGGTATGGAGAATGAAAACTTTGGAATAATTGATTTAGCCTTCTCTGTTTCCCCCAGACCCAAAAAATATGTGATTTAATTTCTACATTGGTATGTAGGTGACAATATGTCTTCTTCACAACCCCCGTCAGGGGAAAGAAACCCTCTAGGATTGGATGAATTGATTGCTATCTTGGTTGCCTTCGGCACGATGGGAGCAATTTTATTTTGGGTAACAGGTAAAAATCCCGATCTATTGAATGCCAGAAATTGGCAATTTCCAGCCGTTTTTTCTCAACCTGCTGTCACACCCGCGAGCCCGGGAATATTAACACCCGAATCGCCAAGTTCGGATTTGCGATCGCCCGCTACAACGCTCATTCCCTCAGAATCGGATGTCACACCTGTGGCACCTTTAGGGCCGATTTTACCGGAAAATCCTCCCGTGGGTGTAATCGTTGTTCCTCCCCAGCCAATTGTGCGATCGACTCCTGCTCCAGCAATTACCAAACCAAAAGCAGATAAACCCAAAGTTGGGCCCGTTAGATTCTCCGATGTTCCAGACAAATATTGGGCACGTCCGTTCATTGTAGCCTTAGTCGATCGGAAAATCTTTACTGATTTGACTGACAGCAAATTTCGTCCCGACGAACCGATGACGCGAGCCGAACTAGCGCGCTTAATTCAGCGAATGTCCGACGACAAAGAACCGATCCGAAAACCAATTGATTTTAAAGACGTAAAAGACAAGAGTCCTGTCGCTCCTGCGATCGACCACACCGTCACAACTGGATATCTTAAAGGATACCCAAACAATGAGTTCCGTCCCGACAAAAATATTCCCCGCGTCGAAGTCATCACAGCTTTAGCGAGCGGTTTGAGCCTGAAACCATCAACAAAAGCAACCAAAACTTTACAAGTTTATACAGACAGGGCAAAAGTGCCGAAATGGGCAGTTAACAAAGTAGCATCAGCCACAGAAGCTGGCATTGTTGTCAACCACCCGAAGCGCACACTTTTGCAGCCTAATAGAACAGCAACTCGCGCTGAAGTAGCAGCCATGATTTACCAAGCTATGGCCAAAAAAGACCAAGTACCTGCTAAGTCTTCTGAGTATGTTGTGAAGCCTTTAAAGTTGCCCAAGTAATATTTTAGGGGCGTTGCTCTGAGCAACGCCCCACAATAACATTTAATCGCTCTTGTTTGTAGTCAGGACTGAAGCCTTCTCACTACGAACCAGCTAGATTAATCTTGAAACACCATAATGCTGCCCGAATAGCAAGCTACCCAAACCTGATTAGTTTTCGGATCGTAAGTAATCCCGATCGGACTTGAATTAACCTTCACTGTTTGCAGCACTTTCATATCGCTCGTCCTAACTTTGCTAACAGTATTCGAGAAATAGTTGACGACATAAAGCAGTTTTCCCTGATCGGAAATTGTCATGCTGCGAGGTGCTTTCCCTGTCGAAACTTTGTCCACCACTTTACCAGTTTTTAGGTCAATTTTTGCCACATTTCCTTCACCATTTAAAGTGGCATACAGATACTTTCCATTGGGATCGATCGTCAAATGACGTGGCGCATTGCCAATATTCCTCAGCCATTCTACGGAAAAGTCTATAAGATTAACTTTCGCAATATCGGAAGAACCCATGACGGCAACATAGGCATCTTTTGAGTCGGGAGTAACAACAATACCCCGAGGATACGCACCCAGTTTAACTCGCTCGATTTCGAGATTTTTATTGATATCAACTACGCTCAAATCCCAACTGCACCAATTGCTAGCGAGCGCGAAGCGATTGTCAGGCGAAACAGCATTAAATTTCGGAACTGCACCTACAGGAATTACCTTTTCTATTTTCAAAGTTTGGGTATTGATGCGGTACAGAAAACTTTGGTCGTGTTTGGCCGCTGGAGAACACCTGTCGGTTCCCGGATTGCTAAACCCCGAACCGTACATTTTGTAGTTGGAGACGTAGGCATATTTTCCATCGGTTGAAAAAGCCGCTTCTACGGGAGAGCCTTTATAATTGCCTTTGAATTTAGAAAAGCCGAATTTCGACAAATTTACTGTATCGGGAATAGTCTTGACTAATTTAAAGTTCCTGTCGTAAACTGTGATTGTGTGGCGGTACATCATGTTTTGAGCAAAAAACAAACCCGCTCCCGAATAAACTATTGATTTGGGCGAAATGTTGCCGTAAATAGTTTTTTTCAAGGTCATTTTTCCTTGAGGGTTGTCGGGAGGATTTACTAGGTTTGGGGTTGGTAATTCACTTTCTTTATCCTCGGAGTTTTCAGTTTTAAATGGTGGCAGAGAGGGTTCTTGGGGCTGAGTTTGAGTTGGATCTTCGAGTTCGTTTGTGTTATCTGTGGCGGTAGGAGATGGCGAAGTTCGGTCGACATTTGGCGCGATTTTTTCCGCAGCTTCAATACTCGCCTCTTCCAGCTTACCTTTCAGTGCTGACAAGGTTTTAGGGCCAACAATTCCGTCAACTTTCAGGTTGTTCTCTGCTTGAAACTTTTTCACAGCAGCCTGGGTGAGAGAACCGTAAAATCCTGTGGGCTGGCGACGAAAATAGCCTGCGTTTTGTAGAGTTTTCTGGAGGTTTGCCACTTCTGGGCCTGAATCACCTTTTTTGAGGGCGAGTGCGGGGTTGACTAAATTGAAAATTGTGAGAGCGATCGTAAAGAAAAGTAAAGGAGTATATGCTAAATTCAGGTGCATTTTTGAGTGGGTCGATCGAGTTTGACCCGCAGCCGTTTCCCAAGTTTCAGCTAAATGTAGGTAGGCCAGTCCGTCCATAGTTTTTACCGGGTATTTTTGGTGCTATGATACACCAGTTAACTTTGATGAAAGAGAGAATCTTATTATAATCAAACTTAGGATAAAATCTCCAAGCAGTTTTTAATGGTGCAAGCAAGTAGGAGCGATCGACAATGAGGAGTGGGGAACAAACAACCGCAGAATCAACGACCAAAGAATCCCGCCAGACGGTGCTGGGGGACGGTGACGGGGGACTTTGCCAGCGGGCTTGGGTAGAAATGGATTTAGCAGCTTTAACTCACAATGTAAAACAGCTTAAAAAGCTCTTATCTCCCAACACAGAACTGATGGCAGTTGTGAAAGCAGATGCTTACGGACACGGTGCTGTTGCAGTCAGTCAAATAGCATTGCAAGCAGGTGCTAGTTGGCTGGGAGTGGCGACAATTCCCGAAGGAATAGAATTGAGAGAAGCTGGGATAGAAGCGCCGATTTTGCTGTTGGGGGCAACCCATACAGCCCAACAGGTAAAGGCGATCGCCAAATGGCATTTGCAGCCCACTATTTGTACTGCCAAACAAGCCCTAATTTTTTCGGAAGTTCTCGCTGGTCTTAACCAATCTTTGCCGGTTCACGCTAAGTTGGATACGGGAATGTCTCGCTTGGGTACGCCCTGGCAGGAAGCTACAGAATTTGTGCAATTAGTCAAGCGGTTGCCCAATTTAAAATTAGCCAGTATTTACTCTCACTTGGCGACAGCAGATAGTCCCGACCCCGCCGTTATGAGAGAGCAGCACCAGCGGTTTCAACAGGCGATCGAGCAAATTAAAATAGCAGGAATTAACCCCCCTCGCCTCCACTTGGCTAACTCTGCTGCAGCCCTCGCTGACCCGGATTTGCACTACGATTTAGTACGAGTAGGTTTAGCTACCTACGGTCTTTATCCAGCACCTCACTTGCAGTCGAGATCCAATTTGAAGCCCGCAATGCAGGTAAAAGCTAGGGTAACGCAGGTGAAAACAATTGAAGCAGGAACTGGCGTCAGTTACGGCCATCAATTTATAGCTCAGCGGCAGACACAGATTGCCGTAATTGGTATCGGCTATGCAGATGGCATTCCGCGCAATCTTTCTAATAAAATGCAGGTTTTAATCAGGGGTAAATTCGTGCGGCAAGTGGGCGCGGTAACGATGGATCAATTAATGCTGGATGTAACCGATATTCCCAATTTAGAAGTCGGCGAAGTGGTGACGCTGTTGGGCAAAGATGGGGAATATCAAATTACTGCTGACGATTGGGCCGCGACTTTAGGAACTATTTCGTGGGAAATTCTCTGCGGTTTTAAACACCGATTGCCCCGCGTAGCAGTAAACTATTAACAGTAGTCCGGCAGGGGTTTAAACCCCTGCCTCATAGCTAAAGTCGGTTTAAACCGACTCAAGAGTTTGAAGGATAAAATTATCGAGTTTAGTCCTCTTCTAGAGGACTTCCGCTATGAGACAGGGGTTGAAAACCCCTGTCGGAATCTCGGAATAAGCGATAAGACTGAGACTGCAATTCTCAATTTCCAATTCCCAATTCCCAATTAACATGACAGTTATTCAGACGTTTTTACCAATAGCCCAAACCTTCTATTCTCAGCTAAATGCAGAAAGAACACAAGCCTTGGAACTAGCCCAAGAATTCTCGAAAAAATTCGTAGAATTGGGGTTTAAAATTGTACCTCAACTGCTGTGGGCGATCGGCATTTTGTTAATTACCCGATTTGCGATCGACTTTGCCGGCCGCGTGACTCGCCGAGCACTGAGTCGCACCGAAGCCACGCTGCGGAAATTCTTAGTTCAAGCTGCCGAAATTACGATTTTGGTAGTGGGAGTAGTCGCCGCTTTGAGTCAGTTGGGAATTCAAACTACCAGTGTGGTTGCGGTGGTGGGTGCAGCGGGTTTGGCGATCGGTTTGGCGTGGCAAAATACTTTGTCCCACTTTGCTGCTGGGGTAATGTTGATTAGTTTGCGGCCCTTTGAAGTCGGAGATGGGATTGAAGCTGCGGATGTTAAGGGAGTGGTGGACAGCATCGGGATTTTTTCCACAACCGTGGTGACAGACGATCGCATAAAAATTATTGTCCCGAACAATCAGTTGTTTAACGGTACACTGAAAAATACAACGGCAATGGGAACGAGGCGAGTAGACTTGAAGATTGATATTGGCGATCGGCCAATTCGTCCGACAGTAGCTGAGTTATTAGAAATTGCCCACTCTCACCCGCTGGTGTTGGAAAATCCGCCCCCGACTTGTTTGGTGGCCGAGATTACTCCCGATACAACTATTTTATCTCTCCGACCTTGGTGCGCGTCGGTGGCCTACGAACAAGTGCGATCGCAAGTTCAACAATACGTCAAAGAGGCAATGGATGCCGAGAAAAATCAAGAACAATAGATATAAATCTCAAATCTAAAACCTACAATTGATCCGAGGTATTTCCCATGAGCAAGTGGTATCCGCAGCAAATTTTGCAAGAACCCGGTGTCAGGATCACCCCAACCGAGAAACAAACAATTCTCAGCAAATTTCCGCCTCCCGACGAAAACGGTCAAATCTATGCCGACGGGGTTTTTGAAGGCGGCGGCGTGCGCGGAGTTGCCTTTTTAGGAGCACTCAGGTGCTGCAACGATTTGGGCATCCGGTGGCGAAAATTGGCCGGCACTTCGGCAGGTGCAATTACTGCCGCAGTATTGGCAACCGACTTGTCAATTGATGATTTAGAGGAAATTTTAGGACAGCTCGATTACAGCATATTTTTAACTCAAAAAAACAGTCCTCTAATTTTAAACGGCGACCCCGCCGACGACTTGCAATCTCCTGCTTGGACTCTACTTTTCTTAACAGTTAGCCGTCAAATGGGAGAATATTCGGCGCAGCCTTTCCGGCAGTGGCTGGAAGCAATGCTCGGTCGAGGTAACTTGCACACTTTTGCCGATGTCAAACAAATCGTAAAAGACCGGGAATTAAAAGTAGTAATATCCAACCTCACTCGCGGTGAAATGTTGGTGCTTCCCGACGACTTGCGGCGGCAGGAATCGGCGGATTCCGATGCTTTATACCAGCAGTTGCAGCTCACACATCCAGAAGATTTTAGCGTGGCTGAAGCCGTTCGGTTGTCGATGAGTATTCCGCTATTTTTTGAACCGGGAAAACTGGGCGATGACTTAATTGTAGATGGCGGAATTCTGAGCAATTTCCCCCTGTGGATTTATGACAAACCATCCGTCGGTTCGACTCCCGCTGTGCCCCGCTGGTTTACCTTTGGGTTTCGATTAGTTGATACTGGAATTGAGAGTAAAGTTAAGATTGATACTCCGCTGTCGATGCTGGCGGCGATGTTCCGAACGATGATGAAAGCAAGAGACCGCTATCACCAGCGGGAAATGGATAAAGGCAGGGTGATTAATATTGATGTGACTGACGCTGGGGTGACGACGACGGACTTTAATCTCGATGGCGATCGCAAGGCTCACCTGTACCGCTTGGGATATTTGTATACTAAGAGGTTCTTTTTGAGTTCCAATTTTAGTTGGGAAAAGCACTTGAAGGCTAGGGGCTTTGGGGAAGAGGCTGGAGGTTGAGGTCGCAAAAAGTATACAGAGTAAGGGATTGAGGAATTTTTAAATTAGGGGTTGGCAAAAAGAAGATGTGTGTGCTATAGTTAGTTACTGTCATCTTGGAGAGGTGGCTGAGTGGTCGAAAGCGGCAGATTGCTAATCTGTTAAGGGTGTTAACATCCTTCGAGGGTTCAAATCCCTCCCTCTCCGTTCTAGAGCTTCTAGGAAAAAATTCCTTTTAATCAAATTTTTTGACTGGCTAGAAGCCCATCCCACAAAATTTTGTGGGATGGGCTTCTAGCCAGTCAAAATTATTTTTGCAGTTCAAGTCTCGTCTAGCCGCAATAATCAACTACTAAATCTAATTCAGTGTCTTCATCGCTTCGACAAATTGCCGCGATATAAATGGCAAAATTTCTTCATTCTTGCTATTCTCTTTGCCCTCGGTAAATACAACCAACAAATACGGCCGCAAGCCGGATATTTCAATATAAGCAGCATCGTGACGAACTTGACTTGTCAGTCCTGCTTTTGACCACAATTTTGCTGATTCTGGCAATCCGCCACCTAAAAAACCTGTAACTTGATTTTCAGGATCTGCCTCTAATTCTGCGGGGTCTAAACTGCGTTTCATTAAACCCATCATTTCTTGGGATGCTTGGGCAGAAACAGCTACGCCACCGATTATACTGTGCAGCAAACGCGCCGCTGCATTTGTGGTCAGCATATTTCTATTTTCCATTAATTCTCCCAGAAATGCTCGCTCGCGACCGTAGGGGCCGTCACACCAGGTTTTTTGATTGGCGTTAATATTTTGTAATTCCGGCCAATCCAATGATTGAAAGTAACGGTTGATGATGTTTCGCTGCTGTTTCCAAGTTTCAAAGGGGGCTGGTGATAATTCTGGGCCGCTGGTGGTGCCGGTGAGGGCGTCTACTACTAAACTGGTGGCGTCGTTGCTGGAATCAACTATCATATCTCGGACGGCGCGTTCTAATTCTGGCGATGTTTTAATCATGCCTTTTTGCGCCCATTCCCAGATGGCAACGAGGTAGAATAATTTGACGATGCTGGCGGGATAAATTCGTTCGGAACTTCTGGCGCTAAAACCTCGCGGTTGATATTTCCAAAATTCTTCTGCACTCAGGGCACCGCCTGTATTGACTCGCACCGGCGGATCGTAGACTATCCAGGTAATGGCTATACGATCGCCACTTAATCCTGTAAATTCTGCTTTTGCTGCGTCTATAATGCTACTGCCGAGGGTTTCTAATTGTTCGTCTTTGTGGAAAAATGTCATGGTTGATGGCTGACGGTTAACGGTTAACGGCTAGCAGCTAATGGCAATCTATCGTTAAATGCGAACAATTAACAGCAAACAATGAGCAATTAGCAATGGCCAATTATCAATTATCTGATGTTGTGGAGTATCGGGCGCGATCGCACATAAATATTTACGATTCCCCAAAGTGCGATCGATTGGCCACTCAAGCAGCGCTGGGGCGGCATTTGCGAGTAGTTGACCCCCCCCAGCTTAGGTCGGGGGGGAGAAATGGCATAGACTCGGTTGTTCAGGGGGATACAACGGCTGTGATGGTGTGGCTGTGCGAAGATGATTATCCCGGATGGCTGGATATTCGAGATGTTCAGTTGCTCGATGTGGCAGAAACAGTGTATCATCCTCTGATGGTTTCTGAGACCCAAATCAAGGAAAAATTACCAATTGTAATTACTTTTGCTCGCGAGGCTATGCACCAATCCAATTATTATCTTTGGGGCGGTACAGTCGGGCCGAATTATGATTGTTCGGGCTTGATGCAAGCTGCTTTTGTTGCTGCGGGCATCTGGTTGCCGAGGGATGCTTATCAGCAGGAAGCTTTTACTAAATCTATTAGTATCAGTGCTTTAGAACCGGGGGATTTAGTATTTTTTGGTACGCCAGAAAAAGCAACTCACGTAGGATTATATCTCGGAGATAATCGCTACATTCACAGTTCGGGACAAGCACAAGGTCGCAACGGTATCGGTATCGATGTTTTGTCGGAGGATGGCGATCTAGTCAGTCAAGCTTATTACCAGCAATTGCGGGGGTATGGTAAAGTTGTGGCAAGTTATCAACCTAGTTAGTTGTTAACTGTTGACTGTTGACTGTTGATGTTATCGAATAAATAAATGGACGCTGCATTATTTTTGGAAAAATTGGCTGCACAGCAGGCTGGCGCGGAGGTTGTTCTCGACGTGTCGGTGGTGGTGCCGGTGTATAATGAGGTGGAAAGTTTGCCTCATTTGATTGAGGCGATCGCCTCTTCTATCCAACCATCTGGACTCAGCTATCAAATTATTTGTGTAGATGACGGTTCTAAGGACGGTTCTGCTGAACTTCTCCAGCAGTTAGCCAGCAGTCGCGATGACCTTTGTGCTGTAATTTTGCGTCGCAATTACGGGCAAACTGCTGCCATGTCCGCAGGTTTCGATCGCGCTCGCGGCCGTGCTATTGTTACCCTAGACGGCGATTTGCAAAATGACCCGGCTGATATTCCGCTGTTGTTGGCAAAGTTAGATGAAGGCTACGATTTAGTTAGTGGCTGGCGGAAAAATAGGCAAGACAATACTATTAGCCGGTTGATTCCTTCTAAAATTGCGAACTGGTTAATTGGTCGCGTTACAGGCGTAACTTTGCACGACTACGGCTGTTCTTTGAAAGCTTATAAATCCGAGTTGGTAGCAGACTTGAATCTCTACGGGGAATTGCACCGCTTTTTGCCTGCTTTGGCGTTTATTGAAGGGGCGAGAATTGCAGAAATTCCAGTGCGACATCACGCCCGCCGTTTCGGTCAAAGTAAGTACGGAATTTGGCGGACTTTTCGGGTGTTGATGGATTTGTTAACTATTTCTTTTATGAAAAAGTTCCTGACTCGACCGATGCACGTTTTTGGACTTTTGGGACTGAGTTCTATGACGTTGGGAACGGTTTTAGGAATATATTTGAGTTTCGTGAAATTTGGTCTCGGTCAAAGTATTGGCAATCGTCCTTTGCTGATTTTGGCTGTGGTTTTACTGTTAACTGGTGTGCAGTTATTTTGTTTTGGTTTGCTGGCGGAAGTGATGATGCGGACTTATCACGAGTCGCAGGGAAAACCAATTTATCGGGTGCGCGAGGTATTTGGTTCTAAGTAAGGGGTTGCTCCCAATTGTACTCTGTGATAAACAGAGGAAAAGTTTTGAGTTGTAAGTTAAATAATTTAAAACTCAAAACTCAAAACTACTTCCTAATCTTCACTTCTCTCATCTAAACTCTCAAATCTCAAATCTAAAATTGATTGACTTTTTGAGCTTGTCGGAGAGATGTAATAGTTGCGATCGCGTGTTGGGAAACTGCATCTATTTCTGCTTCGGTATTGAACCGGCCAATACCAAACCGAATTGAAGCATAAGCTAATTTGTCCGATCGCCCGATCGCTGCTAAAACATGAGATGGAGAAATTTTCGCCGAAGTGCAAGCAGAACCCGAAGAAACTGCCGCCGCCGGTTGCAAACCCAACATCAACGCTTGACCGTCAACGCCGCCTACACTAATATTGAGATTCCCCGGCAATCTCTTCGTAGCGTGACCGTTGAGAACAACATCGCCCAATTCACTCAAGTTTTCCCACAAACGCTGCCGCAAATTAACAACTCGTTCTGTTTCCGACGGCATTTCTGCAATTGCCAATTCTACTGCTTTGGCAAACCCAACTATTTGCGGTGGGTAGAGAGTTCCCGATCGCATTCCCCGTTCGTGGCCTCCTCCGTGCATTTGCGGCGCTAGCTGCACTCTGGGTTTGTTGCGGCGCACGTAGAGAGCACCGATCCCTTTTGGCCCGTAGATTTTGTGGGCTGTCAAGGACATTAGATCGATATTCATCTCCTCTACGTCGAGGGGAATTTTGCCGATCGCCTGTGCCGCATCTGTGTGAAAAAGAATGTCATTTCCGCGACAAATTGCTGCAATTTCTGCGATCGGCTGGATGACGCCAATTTCGTTGTTAGCCGTCATCACTGAAACTAAAATTGTCTCCGCGCGAATCGCTTTGATCAAATCGCCTATATCAATCAGCCCGTCGCTTTTCACCGGTAAAACAGTAATGTCAAACCCCAATTTTTGCAAATAGGTACAGGGGTCAAGAATTGCATTGTGTTCGGTTTTTACTGTGATAATGTGCTTTCCTTTACTGAAATAAGCTTCGGCGATACCTTTGATCGCTAAGTTATTTGCTTCGCTGGCGCCGCTGGTAAAAACAATTTCTTCTGGAGAAGCATTGATCGCTTCTGCTATGATTTGTCGTGACTGTTTTACCGCTGCTTCTGCTTCCCAGCCGTAGACGTGGTTGATACTGGCTGCGTTGCCGAATTGTTCGGTGAAATACGGCAGCATCGCATCAAGTACCCGTTGATCTACGGGGGTTGTGGCGTGATTGTCGAGGTATATAGGACGTGCGGACATAGTGCAGTTTTGGGTGAAAAAAGTGTTAGGTTTATTGTAGACGAGCCCCTTGTTCTACTACAAAACTTTATAATTAACAAATATTTGTGAAGATTTATGCGAGCTGACATTCAGGGATTAGAAATTACTGTTGGTGAGCTCAAGCACCTCACAGGCGCGCGGCCCGATCGCGTATACCGGCCGCCGACAGCGACTAAGTTTGCCCGCGAAGCTTTGAAAACAGTCGGTTTAATTGTTTTGCTTCTAATCAGTTGTTGGCTAATGGTTGCGATATTTCCTAGAGCTTATTTGTTGTGGTTCGCCTTTCACTTGGTTGCGATCGTCGGTTTAATCCTTGAGGATGCGTGGAAAATTCGGTGCAGTCGGCAAAACAAAGATTTAATCAATCTTTTTGATGATGTCGATCGCTATAATGGTATAATCGAAGCGATCGCCATTAATGATCAGATAGAAGATGCTGGCAATGCGGGAGTCAAAATGGGCGATCGAGCAAAAGTTATTGAAGCCTTGCAGCTAATCAGAGACGATTTAGTCAGAGCTTTGAAAACCGAGCGAATTCTCAGGGAAAACAAAAAATTTGTCGATACTAACTCCGAATTGTTTGCCAATAATTTGAGAACTTTGAATGCCCTGCAAATTAGCGATAGAGCCAGCGAACAAGGACGATTGCTCAACGAAGCTTTGCAAGTAGCTGTGGGAGTTCAAGCAGAAATGAAAAAGTTGCAAGATCGAAACGCTGCTAATTTTAAAAATGGCAAAACTTAGTAGCTTGCACGGCTGCGTGCGCCTCTTACCCAGTAGCAATAGGCAGCTTACTGAACCCAGCGAACTCAAACACATTCTCCAAATTAGGAGTTATGAAAATAGTTAAAAAAATATCATAACTATTGTAAATTTTTTCCTGTTACGTAACAGGTAAGGATATCTTGGAAAGGTGACGTTAACAACCAGGTCAGTATGTCTTCTGCCAAACCCAAGATTATAGTTCTCGACGACGATCCGACTGGTTCTCAAACCGTGCACAGTTGCTTGCTGCTGACACGTTGGGACGAAGACACCCTGCGTTTGGGGCTGCGGGACAAGTGCCCGATTTTCTTCATACTGACAAATACTCGATCGCTAACTCCCGAAAAAGCAGCCTCCGTCACCCGCGAAGTGTGCCAAAATCTCAAAAAGGCGATCGCCAGCGAAGAAATCGAAGACTTCCTAATAGTTAGCCGTTCCGATTCTACCCTGCGCGGCCACTATCCCATCGAAACCGACGCGATCGCTGAAGAACTCGGCCCCTTCGACGCTCATTTTCTAATTCCCGCCTTTTTTGAAGGAGGCAGAATTACCCGCCACAGCGTGCATTACCTAATGGTTAACAGCGTCGCAACGCCTGTTCACCAAACCGAATTTGCCAAAGATTCAGTCTTTGGCTACAGTCACAGTTACCTCCCCGACTATGTAGAAGAAAAAACCAAAGGTCGCATCCACCATGATACTGTCGATCGCATTTTACTCGAAGACATCCGCTATGGAAGTTTAGATCGACTGATGGAGATGACAGACAACCAATGTGCAGTTGTGGACGGCGAAAGCCAAGCCGATTTAGACACATTTGCCAAACACGTTCTCGATGCAGTCAGTCAAGGCAAAAAGTTTTTATTCCGCAGCGGGGCGAGTATTTTAACATCCTTAGCTGACCTCGGTCACCAGCCAATCGCAGCCGACAATATGGCAAAATACGTGAGGGGTGGCAAAGCGGGTGCAGTAATAGTTGGTTCCCACGTTAAGAAAACTACTGAACAATTGGAACGCTTGTTAAAAGAACCCAATATAGTTAGCATTGAATTAGATGTATCTCACTTGCTAGAAGATTCACCTGAGTATCGCACCCAAATGCTCGATGAAATTCTGGAAAAAGTCCGCACTTCTCATGCCGATGGCAAAACACCTGTAATTTATACAAGCCGCAAGGAACTCGAATTTGAAAATGCAGAAGTCCGGTTAAAATTTGGAGAGGCGGTTTCTGCTTTATTGATGGATATCGTGCGAGGACTGCCTGCGGATATCGGGTTTTTGATTAGCAAGGGCGGCATTACTTCTAATGATGTTTTGAGTACCGGTTTGTCGCTGAAAAGTGTCAGGCAACTCGGTCAAATTATTGCAGGTTGTTCGGTGGTGAAAACCGATGCAGATCATCCTCTGTTTCCCAATTTACCTGTAGTTTTGTTTCCCGGAAATGTGGGGGATAGCCATGCTTTGGCTACGGTTTACAAGCGGCTAAGCAAGTAGTATAGCTCGTTGAATCGCAGATTAACGCAGATGAATGTACCTTCAATTCAGGTAGAATGTTCATCTGCGGTTCGTCGATGGGTTTCAATGCTCGATCGAACTTTATGGCAATTGTTACTGCACGGCAACTTCAAAAAAAATCTCTAGCCAACTTTTCCCTTGTCAAATCCACCACCATAGGATATAATTGAAAGTCTGTCTGTAACTAAAGCCGATCGCCCCATCTCCCAATCGCCCCTCAGCAGTCGCTCTCAAAAAAATCAAATTTAGGAAAAAAAATTAAGGCAGAACTCTACATATAGAGCCAACAGCGCAACAGCTACTGCTATCAGTAGCGTTTCCAGCTTGTACACGGCTAAATTTTAAAATCAAGTAGAAATTTCCACATAGTAATTTTTAGCTGAAAGGATTAGCATATAAGGGTGACAGAACATTATCATCCCCTAAACTCATTAAAAGATGGCCATTGGTTCAAGCTGATCTGTGGGGCGAGCTTTCAACACCTACCTGCTGTACGGAATCTTACCTTGGCTTACACCTTAGCAGGCGCTGACTGTATCGATGTCGCGGCAGATCCCGCCGCCGTCGCAGCAGCGAAAGAAGCCCTACAAGTGGCCAGCGAATTACAGGCAAGAACTCAAAACCGCAGGTTTGGCGGCAAAGGGTTGCCGTGGCTGATGGTGAGTTTAAATGATGGGGAAGACCCGCATTTTCGCAAAGCCGAATTCAACCCAGCCGATTGTCCGGCGGACTGCTGGCGGCCGTGCGAAAAAATATGTCCAGCCGAAGCAATAGTTTTTCAGAGTGCTGGCAGTGGTTTTTCCGGGGTGATAGACCAGCAATGCTATGGCTGCGGTCGCTGTCTGCCGATTTGTCCGAGCCAACTGATTTATACTCGTTCTTACGTGTCTGCTCCCGCCGCGATCGCACCTTTAATCTTGCAATCCGGTGCGGACGCCCTAGAAATTCACACGCAAGTAGGCAGAGAGGCAGATTTTGGGCGACTTTGGTCGAGCATAGCTCCTTGGGTCGGTCAACTCAAGGTAATAGCAATTAGTTGCCCCGATGGAGACGGTTTGATTGATTATTTGCGGACACTCTATCAAATAATTTCCCCCCTTCCTTGTCCCCTAATTTGGCAAACGGACGGTAGGCCAATGAGCGGAGATATCGGAACAGGAACTACTAGAGCCGCAGTCAAACTCGGTCAAAAAGTTTTGGCTGCCCAGTTGCCGGGATACGTGCAACTTGCAGGTGGCACTAATGCTCACACTGTCAGCAAGTTGAGAGCCGAGGGACTGATGAAGGATGGCGGGAAAAATTTGTCAGATCCCCCTGTCCAATATATTGCAGGTGTAGCTTACGGCAGCTATGCCAGGGTTTTGCTATCGCCAATTTTAGAACAGTTAGAAACAATCCAGACCGATCGAGCCTATGCCGTTCCGGTGGCAGTCGCGCGGCCAGGAGCCGGAGTTCAAACATCTCGGCTACCTCAGCTCGAAGCCGTCCCAGAACTTCTCTCACAGGCCGTGAGTTTAGCTCGTTCTCTAGTTTCCCCGCTCAAAGAATTTTAGTCAGTAGTCATTAGTCATGAGTCATTAGTCATGAGTCATTAGTTAGTGGTTAGTAGTTAGTAGTTAATTCCAACAACAACTGACAACTGACACATAACAACTGGCCACTGGCAACTGACAACTGTTAACTGACAACTGACTAAAAAGTTGAAAACGTCACCGAACACATCGAGGCGAATGCAGATTACAGACGACCTCAACAGATTATTAGACATCGTGCCAGATGAGATCCGGCAGCCCTTAGAGCAGCACCCGCAGCGCAACAATCTCATTGAGATTGTCATGGATTTGGGCCGCCAACCTGAAGCTCGTTTTCCATCCTTGGCCGAACCTCTTTCCCAAACGCCGATTACCAAGGCACACCTCAACTATTGCATCGAGCGAGTCGGCCACTTCGGCGGCGACAACCGAGCCGGTATCGAGCAAACCCTGCACCGAATTAGCGCCCTTCGCAACCGCAGCGGCGAGATTATCGGCTTGACTTTGAGGGTGGGCCGCGCTGTGTTCGGGACGATCGGCATTATCCGCGATTTAGTGGAAACCGGTCAGTCAATTTTGATGCTAGGCCGCCCCGGGGTTGGCAAAACCACGGCCCTGCGGGAAATTGCCCGCGTGCTCGCCGATGACTTGGAAAAACGGGTGGTAATCATCGACACCTCCAACGAAATTGCTGGAGATGGAGATATTCCCCACCCAGCGATCGGCAGAGCTCGCAGAATGCAAGTTTCCCGTCCCGAACTCCAGCACCAAGTCATGATCGAAGCAGTGGAAAACCATATGCCACAAGTGATCGTGATTGACGAAATCGGCACGGAACTCGAAGCTTTGGCGGCTCGGACGATCGCCGAAAGGGGCGTGCAGTTGGTCGGTACCGCCCACGGGAACCGGATCGAAAACTTGATGAAAAACCCGACTCTGGCAGATTTAATTGGGGGCATCCAAGCGGTGACGCTGGGAGATGACGAAGCAAGACGGCGCGGTTCTCAAAAGACGGTTTTGGAGCGCAAAGCACCGCCAACTTTTGAAATTGCCGTCGAAATGCTCGAACGCGAGCGCTGGGTAATCCACGAGCGAGTTGCAGATGCGATCGACACTTTGCTGCGGGGACGCGAACCGCACCAGCAAATCAGAAGCGTCAGCGAGACTGGAGAAATAATTATCGAGCGCGAGTCAGCCGCTCCCCCCGCCCGGTTTCCGGGGATGGCAGCTTCCAGCGGCTCGGCTGCTGTATCGGCAATCCGGCCCGTCACACCGATCTCAGGGTGGCGGAGTGCTGGCAAAATGGTGCCGATGCCCGCTCCCAGCGAGAACTTCGCTGCTAAAAGTGCGCCGGTTTCTGAGACTCGGTATTTCGAGCAACTGCTCGAAGAATCCCTGTCCGTCGAACCGGTACCCAAGGCGGCCGGACGCTATTCCCATAATGTCGGCCCTAACGGCGAAGATTTGCCCCTCCACGTTTATCCTTACGGCATCCCTCGCCACCAGCTCGAACAGGTGATTTCAACGCTGAACCTGCCGGTGCTGCTGACGAAGGATATTGAGAGTGCTGACGTGGTTGTGGCTTTGCGATCGAACGTTCGGAACCAGTCGAAATTGAGGCACTTGGCCAAAACTCGCCAAGTTCCCGTGCACACAATTAAGGCCGCCACTATTCCCCATGTAGCCAGAGCTTTGCGGCGTCTGTTAGACATGGATGACCCCGGCACCCCGGAAGTGGCAGACCTCGCCTTATTCGCCCGCAGCGGTTCTTCTGATGAGCTCGAAGCTCTGGAAGAAACGCGCTTAGCAGTCGAGCAAATTGTCATTCCGAAGGGACAGCCGGTGGAACTCCTGCCCCGTTCTCCTAACGTCCGCAAAATGCAGCACGAACTTGTGGAACACTATCACCTGAAGTCCCACAGTTTTGGGGAAGAACCAAATCGTCGCTTGCGGATATATCCAGCTTAAAGTTGGAGATTAGTGCTTTTGAAGGCAGAAGGTAGAAGGCAGAAGGGATAATTTTTTCCTGGCTTGTGTCTTTTACCTTTTGCCTTTTTCTTTTGAGTAGCTGGCAAGTTTCTGATATGATGTGGTGTGACACTGTTCTTGTTAATGCGATCGGCTAAATTCCCAATTTATAATTCCCAATTTATAATTCCCAATTCCCCATATTTGGAATACACGAGCTTACAAGTTCCCCAATTCCTAATAGTTCAGCTACGCACTTCCCTTCGGCTCCCTTCGGCTTCGCCAACGGACGAGCCGCCGGCTAGCAACTATGCTCAGCACAAACTCATCAGCACCTGCTCAGTAAAAGTTGCCACTTCCCCAATTATTAAACGAATCTACCTGAGTTGACATGAATGATTCCATAATTCAGCTATTTATTAACTTAATTACTACTGAGATTGGAGTGCGAATCAGAACCCAAGATAGAGCGGGCTTGTCTCATAAAATCATCAGTCGAATGAGAGCCAGAAAAATCGCAGAAGCGGAAAAATATTATAAATTTTTAACCGACAAAACTTTTGAAAGTAAAAATGAATGGTCAGAATTAGTATTGCTATTAACAACAATTGAAAGTTATTTTATGCGAGATAAAGGACAATTTGCTCTGTTAAAAAGAGTAATTTTTCCTGAATTGATAGAGCATAAAAGAAACTTGCACAAGACCTTGGGAATGCAGCCGACATTGCGAATCTGGAGTGCGGGCTGCTCCACCGGTGAAGAACCTTATTCTTTAGCTATTGTTTTAAAACAGTTGATTCCCGATTGGGAACACTGGAAAATATTAATTTTAGGTACAGATATCAATGAAAAAGTAATCAAAAAAGCGCCCCAAGGAGTTTATAGTCATTGGTCGTTTCGCTTGGTTGAACCGCAGATACAAAAGCAGTATTTTCATCCGAGGCAAAATGATTGGGAAATTAATCTAGAATTGCGCCAAAGTGTCAACTTTAGCTGTGTAAATTTAATCACAGATGAGTTTCCTAATATTTACCAAAATATTTATAATCTAGACTTAATTTTGTGTAGAAACGTTTTTGTATATTTTGAACATAAGTATATTTCACTGGTACTGAAAAAATTTTCCAAGACCCTGAGACCTGGAGGATATTTAATGACTGGTCACGCTGAAGTTTTCGGTCAAATTATGAACGAGTTTCAACCCAAGATTTTCCCGGAGTCGGTGGTGTATCAGCGTCGGGATACAGTACCGGAGGAAGGCTCTCAAATAGAGTCTAGGATTGCAAGGGTAGGGGAAGCCAACTCGGCATTTAGGGACTTCCCGAAAGCAGATACTATGGGCGATGATAGTGGTGAGTTGCTAACAGGGGAAACGATGCCACCTAGTGTTACTACTAACAGCAATTTTTCCGAGATGCCGCCCGTATTAAACATAAGTAATCCGCTGGGGAAGATGCTGCCCTCTCGCTATCTGGAGGACGCATTGCCGAACAATGGCCTGTCAGTTACACAAAAAATAATAGCAGAAAATACTCAAAATAAAACTGCTCAAATACTCATTTTAGAGGCTAAAAAATTATTTAAAGCTCACGATTATGCTGAGGCAATCAACAAGGCACAAGAGGCAATAGACTTGCAGGGGCATAATTTTGATGCTTATTTTTTAATCGCTCAAGTTCAGGCAAATGCAGGCAATTATTCTCAGGCAATAGAATACTGTAATCGAGCTAGGAAAGTAGAGCCTGGATCAGTATATACTGATTATTTACAAGCTCAAATTGCTGAAGAACAGGGGCAATTGGAAACAGCAAAAAAATTATTAAAGAGGACTATTTATATGTGTCCATCTTTTATTTCAGCTTATATAGAACTAGGGAATATATACAATAAAGAAGGTCAAGTAAAAAGAGCTCTTAAAATGTACAATTCATCTTGTGAAATCCTGAAAGCACTACCGCCAAACACTCCCATAGATTCGCAGGGGAAAATGACAGCTAGTCAAGTGCTGATGAACGTAAAAAAAAAATTGTTAAGATTATACAGTAAAGAAACTGTATACTAAAATATGGAAACTAAACCGTATCTTATCTTTGAACAGAACGGTTTTCTCTGCGGTATAGAAGCCTGTTATGTTCGGGAAATTTTCTTTCTGCCGGAGTTGACAGCAATTGCAGAAGCACCTCAAGATATTGTTGGGGCGATCGACCTTCGGGGCGAAATTCTGCCCGTGATAGATCTGAATCTCCGTTTGGGATACGTTTGGCAGGAGTATTCTGTGACAGATAGTACGATCGTCATCGAGTGGCAAGAATTTAAAGTCGGTATAATTGTCAATCAAGTTCGCGAAGTTAAGGAACTCTCAGAAGATGCCATCACTCCGCAGCTATCTTACGGGCGAGAGAATTCAGAAGCCTCTCATCATTTTGTAGCGGGACTTGCCCGCTGCGAAGCCGATATTATCATGCTGCTGAATCTCGATCACTTAATTCGATATTCTCCCGAAAAGTCAGAGGAAAACTGGCCTGTTTCTCTAAGCAATGCAGGTAGTGAAGCAGCAGCTGATGAGGCAGAGACGGAAAATTTACACTCGCAAATAAGTACAAAATTGTTAGGCAAAAATCCTACAAATGTGAGCAATCGTCACGTTTTTTGCCCGCAGGCTACCCCCGAAGAAAAAGCAATTTTTCAATCGCGTGCTAATAATTTGAGGCGGCGAGGCGAGGGGGAAAATGATGCTGCAATTAATATTTCCCTGGCGGTGTTTGTTTTGAATGGCGAATACTTTGGTATTCCTTTGGATGTAGTGCGCGAATTTACTGATATTAACCAAGTAACTCCGGTTCCTTGCACTCCCGATCGCATAGTGGGAAATATAAATTTACGGGGAGAAATTGTGACGCTAATTGATATTCGCAGTGTTTTAAATATGTCTTTAAATATGTTGGAGACGGCAAATTATCTCTCTAAGGCGATCGTTGTTGAAGTTGGGGATTTTGTCACTGGTATAGTTGTTGACGAAATATTAGATATTATATACTTAAATGTGTCGGAAATTGCGGGTGTTCCGGCTGCACTGTATTCTGCCAACCGCGAATATCTACGGGGGACAGCTCTTTACGGGGACAAAATGATGGCTATTCTGAACTTGCAAAAACTTCTGACAAAAGGAGGATTAGTTGTTGATGAAGAGGTTTGAATCAAATCAAAAACAGGACTTACGCAAAGCCTATGTATCATGAGTTAAGTAAAGCATCTGGCTTGATACTTCATTTCCTTCGCAATCCTGATCCAACGCACAGCTCAGGACTGGTAAGGATCGGGACTCAGCATGAGAGAATTATCTTGAAATGCGTCCAGGACTAAAGAAGTTAGTTATACCCAATCCGCTTTTTAAGTGCTATTTGACTAAGAAATCTAATTCGTGTATGCACTTGCTTAAATTAAGGAAAAAAATATGTTTGCTAAAATAAACAACTTAAACATTAGAAACAAGATGCTGCTCGGATATCTAGCGCCAGCCGCTATATACTTAGGGTTTCCCGTAGTAGTTATCGCTACTACAAATCAGGTGTTTACAACTTTTCAAGAAACGGAAAGGGTACAGCACGTACTCGGAGAAACAACTAATATATCCCTAGGTGCGGAGCAAATGGTACGGGGGCTACGTGGGTATTTAATTAATAAAAATAATGATTTTTTAACGGATTTTCACACAGGTGCAGAGTTGGCTCAGCAGTCGGCGGATAATGTAGCGCCGACCGTTAAAGATCCCGAACAGAGAATTCGTTTGCAGAGGATGCAAAAGCTAGTCAAGCAATATTATGAGGGTTGTAACGAAGACATTGTTCGCTTAGTGCTGCAAAATCAGACAGCGACAGCCATCGCTGTATTTAATACAGGCAAGTACAAAAAGGTAGTGAATGAATTTTTGAAAGTGAACCGGGAATTTCGGGAAACAGAATTAAATCTGGTTAATCAAAAAACGAAAATGACGAAGGAAGCTTTAAGCTTTTTGGTATCGACGCTGCTGGTTGGTTCGGTGCTGTTAGTGCTGTTTGGTGCGGGTATGGCTGGGCGGATATCCTCAGGAATTGTTGCAACTATCGATCGGGCAATTAGCTCGATCGCCTCTTCTTCCACTGAGATTGCAGCCACCGTGGAAGAACAGGAACGCATGGCAAGTCAGCAAGCAGCTTCAGTAAATCAAACTACTATTACAATGGACGAATTGGGAGCATCTTCCAGGGCGACATCACAGCAAATCGAAACCGCCCTGGTTCAAGCAATGCAAGCCTTAAATTTAGCTGGAGGTGGCACAAAAGCTGTAGAACAAACTTTAGAAGCAATGGCAACTTTGAAAACTAAAGTTCAAGATATCCAAGGACAAATTATAGAGTTGAGCGAACAAACAGATCACATTGGTAATATCTCAACTTTAGTTAGCGATTTGGCGAATCAGACTAATATGTTAGCACTCAATGCTGCTGTTGAAGCAGTGCGGGCGGGAGAACACGGCAAGGGGTTTGGTGTCGTGGCGTCAGAAATTCGCAAACTTGCCGATCGCAGTAAAAAATCAGGAGTGCAAATTAATCTATTAGTTGCTGATATTCAAAGGGCGATTAACTCAACGGTAATGGTGACAGACGAAGGCACCAAAACAGTGGAATCGGGCGTGAATATTGCCTCAGAAACCGCAGTGGCATTTGCAGGAGTTACCAATGCCATTAACAATGTAGTTTTAAGTTCTCAGCAAATTTCGCTAAATGCCAAACAGCAATCGATCGCGATCGAACAGGTAGTGCAAGCTATGAACTCCCTCAATCAAGCCGCAGCCCAAACCGCTTGCGGTATCAGTCAAACTAAAGTCGGTACTCAAAAATTGAATGAAGCAGCCTTAGATTTGAAAGCAATTTTGTAGGAGATCAATGAATTATGAATAGTTACCAAAAAATGCCAAATATATCCTTAAGAATTAAAGCAATTGCTTTGGCGAGCTGCCGCGCTACAATTCCAGTGATATTAACTGGAGTAATAACTTTTTTGGGAACCAATCAGAACCTAATCTCAAATCAGCAGTGTAGTTGTTATTTGGGAGTTATTATTTTTTATTTACTACCAATTCACAATTCCCTATTCCCTATACTTCTGCTACGCGAGCGTACAATTTTGCAGTTCCTTATACTTAGACTATGCGATCGTACAAGTTACCAGTTACCAGTAACCAATTCCCAGTAACCAATGATTAACAATTTTTTCCCAAAAATGCAGCCTCGACTGCTGCTGCTCCTAATTTTAATTACCTTAACTCTAGTATCTATTTTTGGTTGGTATGGAACTTCTTCTTCAACAGAAGCACTGCAAAATTTAGCATTAATAACCCTTAGTGACAGTGTTAATTCCACCGCCAATCAAATGATTAACAAGTTTGAAAATCTGAGAGCCGATATTTTGTTTCTCCGCCAAACTCCCCCTGTTCTGGGAATTATTAGAACTCAAGAAGGAAATGGAGGAGACAAAAAAACTAATTCAACTTATAAAGAGTGGGTTGAGCGAATGCAAGTCACATTTTTGTCCATGATGGAAGCTAAGCCATATTATATGCAATTGCGTTACATATATCACAAAGGTAAGGATATCGTGCGCTTAGATTCTGACGGCACAAATATCAACGTTATTCCCGATTCTAAACTACAAAGTAAAGCAGACAGAGATTACTTTCTGGCGACTATGAAGCTACAACCAGGACAAGTCTATGTGTCTTCCTTAAATCTGAATCAGGAAGGCAGGAAAATAAAAATTCCTTACAAGCCAACAATTCGCTACGCAACTCCAATTTTTAATGCCAAAGGAGAAAGACAAAGCCTTTTGATTAGCAATGCTCTGGGTAGCACTCTTATCGATATGGTGAAAAATTTCACTTCTGAACTCTCCGACAAATCTTTTATCTTAAATCAAGATGGGTATTATCTGGCTCATCCCACCAATCCTAAAAAAGCCTGGGGAGTTGATCTAAAAACTCACGAAAAAATCAAAAAGGATTTTTCATCCGACATACTTGCTAAAGCAATCGACTGACTATTCAACATAATTATCATTACCACTTACCCATCAGCCCTGGTCAATTACCTATTACTCAAAAACATATATGATGATTGAAGATCAAGAACTTCGAGATGTATTTAAAGTCGCTAGTCAAGAACACTTACAGAAATTAGACGACGGATTGCTGTACTTAGACCAACATCCGAGCGACTTAGCTAAGTTAGAACAATTGTTGCGGGAAACCCATTCTCTTAAAGGTGATGCTGGGATGCTGGGAGTAAAAAATGTAGCATCTTTAGCTCATCAAATGGAGCATATTTTGGAAGGTGTCAAGCGGGGAGAAACTCAACTGAATTCGGATATTAGCGATCGACTTTCGCAAGGTTTAGATGCCATACGGAAACTCGTTAACGAAGCAGTTACCGGCGAAGATTCCGGCGTTAATACTTTTTACATCCTCGCTAACATGATGGGTGCTTCTAGTCAGCCACAGCCCCAGGCGGCCGCCTCAATAGTACATCATTCATCTTCACAAGTACCAGAACAACCGTTGGTAGAACCGCAATTTACTGAGCCTCCTACCCAAGAACTAGAAACAAATGTTGAAACTTCTGAAGTCCTTAACTTAGAGAAAAATTCCTCTTTTTTACCGCTACAATCCAAGCCAGAATTTCTACTGCAAGCTCAAAACTTGCCTGCACCTTCTGGGCCCGCCACTGCGTCGGCTTCGCAGTCGGCAGTTACTGCATCCTCAACCTCATCTTACCGCATTGAAACCATTCGCGTTGCTACTCAAAATTTAGACGATTTAATGACTCAAGCAGGGGAACTTACTGTCACAAAAACTCGGCTAGGACACCGAGTTGCAGAGATAGAACAAATTACAACTTTGTGGGAAGAGTGGAGCAGAGAATATTTTGTAACGAGCTTGAATGTTGATCGGATGCAAATAGATGAAAACGGTATTAAAGCCAACGGTAAATTTAGCCACTTGCAGGATTACTATCAACGTACAGAAAAACGTTTAGAACGTCTCGGAACTTTAGTCAACCGCTTGAGAAATCGAGTTTATGAAGATACTGCCAGACTCGAATTAATCGCTGAGGCATTAGAATCAGGAATTCGCACCCTGAGACTGCTGCCTTTGTCTACTATTTTTAATTTATTTCCTCGAACTGTACGAGACTTAGCGAAACGGGAAGGTAAAGAAGTTGCATTAGTGATTGAAGGAGGGGAAACTACAGCAGACAAACGCATTTTAGAGGAAATGAAAGACCCTTTAATGCACATGATTAGAAATGCGCTCGACCACGGTATTGAAACTGTTGAAGAGCGGGAAAAAATAGGTAAATCTCCCGTGGCTACTCTCCGAATTAAAGGCTACAAGGTTGCTAGCCATATTATTATTGAAGTTGCTGATGATGGCCGGGGACTAAATCTAGAGACCATCAAACAAACGGCTGTAAAACGTAATATTTATACGTTTGAACAACTGGCAGAAATGACCGATACTCAAGTCCAATGTTTAATTTTTACTCCGGGGTTTTCGACCAAAAAATTTGTTACTGAAGTCTCGGGCCGCGGGGTAGGTTTAGATGTAGTTCGCACTAATGTTGAAGCCCTAAAAGGTAGTATTCAAGTAGAGTCTTTGCCGGGAAAAGGATGCACTTTGAAACTGCAAATCAGCACGTCTTTAGCTACAGCAAATGTATTAATTGTAGTAGTTGAAGACATTCCTTATGCTCTGCCAGTAGAGTTTGTAGACACGGCAAAACAGGTGTCTCAGTCTGAGATATTTGCTATAGAAGGTAAGGAAACTATACTTTCAAACGGCCAGCCTCTGTCAGTTGCTCATCTGACAGATTTACTAGAAATAAACCAGAAACACCAGAAACAATGGTGGAACAAAAATCGGCACTTGAGACAGGGAACCAACAGCGAAATTCTTAGAAAAAGTCAAAAAGCATCCCTAAATTCAAATTTTTCAAAAATGCCTTGTATTGTTTTGAAAGTTGGGGAGGAAAGATTGGGATTATTTGTAGATGCTTTGATAGACGAACAGGATGTGGTGATGAAACCTCAAAGTCAATTGCTGAAACGGGTGCGAAATGTTTCGGGTGCCACAATTCTCGCTACTGGGGAAGTTTGTATGGTCCTCAATCCCCACGATTTGATAAAATCTGTACGCCAGCAAGTTTCGTCCCGTGGGCTTTCTGGTGCGCGATCGCAACTTGAGACTGCCAGCAGAAAACAAGTTATACTCTTAGCAGAAGACTCGATCGCCACGCGCACTCAAGAAAAGCGCATCCTGGAAGGTGCGGGTTACGAAGTTGTGACTGCGGTAGACGGATTGGATGCTTTCCATAAATTGAAAACTCGCGATTTTGATGCTTTGATTTCTGACGTACAAATGCCAAATTTAGATGGGTTAGCCCTGACTATTAAGATTCGCGAGCAGAAAGAATACAGTGAGTTGCCGATAATTTTAGTGACATCTTTGGCGTCGGATGAAGATAGAAAAAGAGGGGCTGATGCGGGGGCCAATGCTTATATTCCTAAAGGGACTTTCAATCAAGATGTGCTGGTAGAGACACTAAAAAGGTTAGTTTAGTCATGAGTCATGAGTCCTTGGTTATTAGGCATTTGTTATTTACTACCAATTAGCAAGGCCCAATACCCAGTGCCCAGTGCACAATTACCAGTGCATCGATGCCCAATGCCCAATACTTTGATTCTGCGGTTCCTGAGCGAGTTGTACTGAGCCTAGCCACTCGCTCTGCGCGGCTTGCCCGCTCCCGAACCCCAAGGGAAGTAAGTCGAAGGGCCTTACAAGTGCCCCATTTCCCATTCCCCATTTCCCATTCCCCATTTTCCAGCAAACAGATGTTATCGCCCATTAAACTATTGTTAGTTGAAGATTCTCCAGTAGTTACGCTCGTCCTCAAACGAATTTTTGATTCCTCGCCCGAAATCAAAGTTGTAGGAACCGCTTGCAATGGGTTAGAAGCACTAGAATTAATCCCGAAACTTCACCCCGAAGTAATCTGTACAGATTTGAACATGGCACCAATGAACGGATTAGAATTTACGAAAGAAGTAATGAAGAAATATCCGCTACCAATTTTAGTAATTAGTGCTTCAGTGCAAGCGAATGATACTCAGAATGTATTTCAAGTCTTAAAGGCTGGTGCATTGGATGTTTTTCCAAAACCGATTGGCGGCTTGGTATCAGATTACGATCGTCTAGCCAATCAATTAATAGCTAAAGTGAAAATCCTCTCAGGAGTTAAAGTATTTACACGGCATCAAAAAACGATGCCCCCAGAAGATAATAATCAAATTTTAAAAATCAACCAAGCACCAGTTGCTAATTACAAGTTTTCCAACGAAAATGTTAAATCTTCAACTATTAAAGTATTGGCTATAGGGGCTTCTACAGGCGGGCCGCAAGCGCTGTACGCGATTATTTCTAAACTTCCGGCTAGTTTTCCCGTGCCTATAATTTGTGTCCAGCACATCAGTGAAGGTTTTTTGCAAGGATTAGTTGATTGGCTAGGTAATGAATCGAAACTGCCTGTTAAGATAGCTTCTTTTGGGGAATTGCCACAAGCTGGGACTGTTTATTTTCCGCCAGAAAAACGTCATTTAGAATTGGACTCTCAAGGGCGATTTGTTTATTCAGAAGCTGCTCATGTCGCGGGACACTGCCCTTCTGTAACGGTGACATTTAAATCGGTAGCTAATTTTTATAATCGGGGGGCAGCGGGGGTTTTGCTGACAGGAATGGGTAGAGATGGTGCTGACGGAATGTTGGCTATCGCTAAACAGGGCGGTTTGACAATCGCCCAAGACGAAGCTAGCTGCATTGTCTTCGGAATGCCCAAGGAGGCGATCGCCCTCGGTGCCGCCCAATATGTTCTACCTGTCAGTGCGATCGCTCCCTTACTCCTGGCTAAATTAAAAATTTAGGACTTACCCCGCAAATAGTGCAGAATACCCCGATCCGCGACTTGTTAAAAAAATCGGGGATAAGAGAGCGCGATCGCAACTTTTTAGTTCATTAATTACTCGAATTCCTTCATTAATTACTCAAAACTGATTTTTTTATTCCGATTATTTGATTTTGATAAACTTACCAATTACCTCGCGCAACTTATCAGCATCAAACGGCTTAGTTAAATACTCTGTTGCTCCCGCCAAACGCCCCTGTACCTTATCAAAGGCTCCATCTCGCGCTGTCAGCATTACGATCGGCAAATTCTGAAACTGAGGCAAGCTGCGTACCGTGCGGCAGAGTTCCAATCCGTCAATACCAGGCATCGAAACATCCAGCAACAAAACAGAAATTTGTTCGTGATAAATCGTTGACAAAGCATCCACTGCATTGTCGGTTACGAGAACTCGAAACTCTTTGCTTAAGGCCTGTTTAACAAGTCCTTGCATCACGACGCTATCATCAACTGCCAAAATAGTTGGTACTTGACTGCTACTTGCAGACATATTCTTCTCCCTGTTTATTTATACTTCTTGAAAATACAAAACATACTTCATGGAGTTATTTTTTGAGAGTTGCCTCTACACAATAATTGTCAACCCCGTTGGAGCGTTAGTTGAAACTTACCCCTGTTTTTTTACCTCAAACTCGAAAAAAGAGATTGGGAGAGTGGTCGATCGGCAATTACAACATTTGCAAAATGTGCATCCGGGCCCAGAAACCCTAGAAGGTCGAGTTTGAGTAACGATTGTTACAAAGTTTAACATCTTACCAATCTTTTGTAATTCATCTCCTAACTGTAGTTAAACTCCAGGCTAAGGCACAGCTCGGTAAAGAACCCAGGTATTGTGGCACAAACACCTGATTTAAATCTACCAGCAAGCCAGCTACCCACGATTAGCCAAGTCTGTTAAAATACAATTAAACTGATAAAAAAATTCTAGGTAAGCAATAGTCATATATTTTGGAAAGCTGCTTCCTCCCAACAGAGGCTCTTAGATTTAGAGAGCCGGAGGTATTCAAAAGCATAGTCAACTGGAAGTAGAATTTATATAGTCTTAGATCTGGGGTGCTCTAACTCCGATAACTCAAAAGTTTCCAGATCACTCAAGAGGTTAGTCTGAATTCGGCGCAAGCAACCTGCGCCGAACTTGCGCCCAGAGTCTCCCAGCACAGAATTCATAGCTTGTTTTTCAAGGGAAGTATTGGGAAGGGCGGTTGCCAGCAACTAGACGGGCAGTTACACATGATGAAAGCACCCTTGCCTCTTGGTAAAAAAGTGTTCAAGCTCCATAACATTGACTTGTATCATCTTATGGGCTCTGCTCCAGACGCTTGCTTGGACAATTTGGTCGGTTTGGCAGCTCAGATCAGCCGAACTCCTATTGCTTTCTTGAGCTTGATTGACGGTAACCGTCACTGGTTGAAATCGCAATTAGGTATCGATCGAACTTTGGCCCACTGTTACCTGAATTTTTGCGCTCGCGCCCTGGATAAAATTCCCGAAGAGTTAGCAGTCGGCTCAAACTCAAACTCGGAATTTGACCTGGCAATCCCCCTGCAAAAACCGCCCGTTGCTCCCGAATCTGCGATCGAACTCTCTATAAAATCCTTTAAAGAACCGCCCGCCGCCATTGTCCTAGACGCTTCCACAGACGTGAGATTTGGCGAGCATCCCCTGACGGTTTTCTACCCCTTCGTGAAATTTTACGCCGGCATCCCCGTCATGACCTCAGATGGGCAGATGCTGGGAGTGCTATCGGTCATGGACTCAGTACCGAGAGACTTGACAAAAGAAACCATAGAAGCTCTCCAAGCTTTGAGTCGGCAAGTTGCGAGTTTGGTGGAGCTGCGCTGGCAATTAGTCAAAGCCCAGAAACAGTTGGCAGAGGCAGAAGATATCAGCTCGGACAGCGCGCAAATCTCGGAGTTAGTTTCTGGCTCGAACCCATCCAGCTTGTGTGCCGTACAGACGCCACAGAGCAGCAGGAGAATATACGGCACAAAAAAGCTCCCGACGATCGAGGAAACAGGCAAATCTCAATATTCGTGGGAAACTTCAGCGAGCATCGCGCGTGCAGACGATACCAAACAAATCCGAGAAATCGTTGTCGGCTCCGGGGACACATCTGAGCGCCAATTAACGGCCACGTCACTACAAGAGCGAGCTCGCTTGGGAGCTTTGCAAGCTAAAGTCGGTGCCGCCCTCGGACAAGGTGGGAAAATATCGCCCATCCTCAACCGCTGCACCGAGGCAATGGTAGATTACCTCGACGCCAAAGAGGCGACTATCTGGACGTTCAACCCACAGACAGAGCAGTTAGAATTGCAGGCCGATTCAGGACTCAGCACCGAAGGGTGGGAACGGGAAATAAAAGATTGGGTGCGAGCAGAACCGGGAAAACTCCAAACGGCTCCTGTATGCCTACTGTCAAACCCGTCTCTCTGCGCCATTGCCTATCCGCTGATAGTGGAGGAGCGGCTGGTGGGAGTGATGGCTCTGTGCAGTAGCGCTTTGGTAAGCGAGGGAGCGCTAGAAGTTCTGAGCTGCATGGCTAACGCCATAGCTGTGGCGATCGATCGCATCACGGCCCGAGAAGAATTGTTGAGCCGCCGGGAAGGCTTGCTGTTCGGCCTTGCCAGCCAGATGCGGAATTCCCTTGACCTCGACAAAATTTTAGAGACTGCTGTCAATGAAATTCGCAGCTTGTTGCAGGTTGACCAGTGCTACTTTTTGTGGTATTCCATCTCCCCAGACGGGCAGCCAACCTTTGCAATCACCCACGAAGCGGCAAATCCCCAACTGAAAGAGCGGCTTACAGAATACCCGATCGAACAAGTAACGCTGCTGGCCGAGAAAATTACCCACCGCCAAACGCTCCGGATCGGCGACGCGGCAACAGCACTCTGCATCGAACCACCCACGCGAGCTTTTTTGAGCAGTATCGGGATTGTTTCTAACCTCCTGCTGCCACTCAAGACTCGCTCCGGTCAAATGGGTGCTGTAGTTTGTAACCATTACAGCACCCACCGTTCCTGGGCGACGAGCGAAGTGGAGTTGCTGCAAGCGGTGGTTGATCAACTGGCGATCGCGATCGACCAAGCCGAACTATACGCCCAAACCCGGGCGGCAGCCTTAGCCGCTCAAACTCAAGCCCGCCAACTGACGGAAACTTTGCAGCAGTTGCAGCAGAAAGAAGCTCAGCTCATCCAAAACGAAAAAATGTCCTCTCTCGGTCTAATGGTCGCCGGCGTCGCCCACGAAATTAACAATCCGGTAAATTTTATTTACGGCAACTTGACTTATTGCAAGCAGTACATGAAAAATCTGCTGGATTTGCTGCACTTGTATCAAAAGCATTACCCGGAGCCTTGCCCCGAAATACTCGACAAAAACGAAGAAATCGATGTTGATTTCATAGTGCCGGATTTGCTGAAAATTTTGTCTTCAATAGAGATGGGAACTGAACGCATCCGCCAAATTGTCCTGTCTCTGCGGAACTTCGCGCGGCACGACGAAGCGGAGATGAAGCGGGTGGACGTTCACGAAGGGATTGACAGCACGCTGCTTATTTTGCAGAGCCGCTTAAAGTCAAACGGGTTAATACCGGAAATTGAGGTAATTAAAGACTACGGCAACTTGCCGAAGGTAGAGTGCTATCCCGGACAGCTCAACCAAGTATTTATGAATATTTTGGCGAATGCGATCGACTCTTTGGAAACTCAGCCCCCACCCAAGACGATCAAAATCTCGACGGCGGTGGTGGCCCCAAACTCGGAGGCTGGTGAGTCAGGAAAGTCGAGCCCTCAAGTTGTGGTGATTCGGATTCAAGACAGCGGGCCGGGATTGGCCGAAAAAGCTAAATGCCACTTGTTTGACCCTTTCTTTACCACTAAACCTGTGGGCAAGGGTACGGGGCTCGGCTTGTCTATCAGCTACCAGATTGTGGTGGAAAAACACGGAGGAAGCTTGAACTGTATCTCGAAACCGGGACAGGGAGCAGATTTCAGGATTGAAATCCCGGTAGCTCGCCCCCCTGCGATCAAAGAATAAACCTGCGGGCGATCGGTTCCAAAAACATTTTTTAAATTTTATTGTCAAAATGCTTGACAGATTCCAGTGTTTGAATGTTAAGATAGTGAAGGTTAAGACGTTGGGGCGTCGCCAAGTGGTAAGGCAGCTGGTTTTGGTCCAGCCATTCAGAGGTTCGAATCCTTTCGCCCCAGTTAAATTGTTTCCGGTCAATCGATTTTAGATTTTAGATTAAAGAATTGAAGCATTGACCCCACGGATAAATTCGGGGGCTTGCTTATCGGATACAGGTTTTTTATTTCTCCACGGATGAATCTGGGGACTTGTATCTTGGATGATGAAGGTCAATCAATTATTTAACTGATTGTTTGTAGTCTGCCCAAGGGCGACGAGAGAAGACCGACTTCATAGCTACAAACCTAATTAGGGCTTGCACACAGGGTATAAGAAACCGGTTTCTTTGGTCGGCAGTGGGGATTTGTGGCAGAAACCAGTTTTTTGCGTAAGTCCTCATACAAAATAGAGTGAACCGGCCCTACTCCATATCACTGCAAAGTGATGGGGCCACGAGCGTTTAGTTGATCGAAAACGTATCGGGAAATTGCCGGAAATGCTGTTTCGTCCTTGGAATAAGCCGGATCGTCTGCAAAAACAACTAAGATATAAATCGCGCGATCGTCTAAAGTTCTGACAAATGCCGCTTCGCTGCGGGATTTGGAAGTATAGCCTACTTTGGAACCAAAATAAATATTAGTTGGTAAAGATTCGCCGAGAAATCCTTGTATCGAATTGCTAGGGTCATTTTTCCATGCCTTGGGGTCTAAGTCTCTAGTCAGCAAGTAAGCCATTTTGCGACTGGCGACGCTGGAAACCGCTTGCCTAGTATAGATTTCATATATTAATCTGGCGGCTTGGTCGGTAGTTACTTGATTGCGAATTGGCTGGGAAGCATCGCCCCGCAATTGCAAGTCGCGACCGATTGGGCCTTCTTGCCTCAAATAGTATATGGGATAATTTTTGGTGCTTATACGAATATCATTGTAGCCTGCAGACTGGAAAAATGTGTTAATTTGAGTGCGCTTTTTCAGCCATGTTTGCAAGTCTTCTCCTGCAAGCCGTCCGCCGGATTTTGTATCTGTGATTTTGTCTAAAAGCCTGCTAGCAGCATCGTTGTTGGAGACGCGAATCATTTGATCGAGGTCGTTTTTAAAGGCAGATTCTCTTTGCGTAATGATGCCTTTTTCCATGGCTGAGTAAAAGGCTGCCATCCAAAATAACTTGGCAACGCTAGCGGGAAATCGGAGAGTTTGATTTTGATATCCGGCAAAGGTGTGAGTTTTGGAATTGCTGACATCAAATAAGGTAATTGATAGCCGTTCAGCAGGCAATCCTTTGCTGGTTGCAATCTTGACAGCTTCATCAACAATCCCTTGCAATTCTTGAGAGTAAACGGGATTGGGAGGTGTTTTGATGTTGTAGCTAAAGGTAGGCTCGCTTTGACGAGCAGCTAAATTTTCCGATGGTTCAATTGTCGGAGGTGAGAGTGCTTCTTGAGGCGAGACGGCCGGTTGAGCCAAGATGACTGGCGGTTCTGGGGGACGGCGAATTCTGAACGGTATTGTGACGACCCAAAAGAACGCGATCGCCCCGGCGATTAAACACAAAATGTTACGGTATTTTAGCCGAGAAAATTTCGTCCTCACTCGGCGACGAGATGGCACTGGGCCTTCGCTGCTTTGGCGTCGGCGTCCGACTGGGCGCTGGCTGCTTTGGCGTCGGGATTGGATTAGACCTGTTGCATGAATCTTTGCTCGCTCGGTCAACCGCAGATACCAGGCAGATGAACGCAGATTAACCCAGATAATTTCAAGAATTGAGAGCGACTTTTGCAAGAGGTCTATGGGGCGTCGGGTCTGGATTGGGCGACGAGATGGGACTCGGCGCTCGCTGCTTTGGCGTCGGGACTGGACTGGACGCTCGCTGCTTTGGCGTCGGGACTCGATTGGGCGTTGGGGCCCGATGGGGCGGCGTCGGCGTTCTACTTGCATTACAGTGTTGTGGTATCAAACTCGCACGATCAGTTTATAATAGGGCGGCATCTAAATGACAAGTGTATCGATCTAGTCCGCTGTTGCCAATTTTATCTGTCTACTAGGCTGATTGAGACTTCTAGTAATTGTAAAATTTTCAGGATAGCACTGAGTTGAAGCAAAATCCTTTGAAAAACATGAGAAATTTTTGGAGTCTGGCTGTTTTGGGATTTGCGATCGTCGGCGTGAATAATTCTTTGATACCTGATGTTTGGGCATTTCAGTCTCAATCTGCTACGGGATATGTTGTTGAGCGACAAACAGCCGGACAGGGCGCGGATGTAGCGTTTTCCTTGACGGGAGAAAGCGAAAATCTGGAAGTAACAAACAAGCAAACTGTTTCCAGTTTTCCGAGTATGTTGTGGGACTTCAACAATTTAGCGGAAATTTCCTATTCCGAATTGCTGAAGATGCTGGCGAGACGATCGGACTCAAATGATACGGAGACAGAAACCGCTGCACAACCCGAAGACATAGCACGTTTTGAAAAGGTTGTACAGTATGCAAAACAACAAAATTTGCACGATCGCACGATCGGAGAAATCGTCCAGGCGATCGCCGATAATTTCCAAGGATTGCCCTACGCCGAGGGTTTGCTGGACAAATCCGGCGAAGAAAAGTTGATTGTAACTTTGAATAAATTTGATTGTGTTTTATTTGTCGAAACTGTTTTGGCTATCGCCAGGGGCGTAGCAGTACAAGATTACGACTACCAAAATTTTGTAAATCGCATAGAAGAACAGCGGTATTTAAACGGTAAAATCAACGGTTATTGTAGCAGATTGCACTATTTTTCCGAATGGATTAACGACAATCAAAAACGGCAAACTGTGGAAAATATCACCGCTGAATTAGGTGGAATTCCCATGAATAAAACACTAAATTTCATGAGTCAGCACCGCAGCAGTTACCCGCAAATTGTCAAAGACGAAGCAACTTATCAGTGCATAGTCAGCCAAGAAGCAGACTTAGCCAAAACTACTGTTAATTACATCCCGACAAATCAGATAAAAAGTGTTTATTCTCAGTTAAAACCAGGGGATATTGTAGCGGTAGCCACGGATGTTAAAGGATTGGATGTCACCCACACGGGTTTAGTTTATCGGAATGCTGACGGGAACCTCGGTTTAATTCACGCTTCGCCGGCTGGGGAGGTGACAGTTGCTTACGACTTGCACAGATATATTAGGAGAGTCGAAAGTGCGATCGGCATAGTAGTCGCTAGGGCGAAAACCCCTAATTAAATTGGTTTGTACTCCTAGGGTGCATCAGCTTGCATTATTTTAGCTGAAAATTTAAAATTTCTGTGCTGACGCACCCTAAACACTCTGTTGTGGGGTGGGCTTCTAGCCCGCCCGAAATATACAAATTAAATGCACAACAGTTTATTGAACAATTTCGCTGCGAGATACCTTACTACTTCTAGCAGGATTTGGCGTTAATTCGGGCGGCGAAACTTGAACACTTCCCCACTCATTCAAAAAGCTTTTCAGTAAAACCTCTTGCTGAGTGCGAAATGTCTCGACATTTGCCCCGCGATTCATAATCACAAACCACACTGTTTCTTGTTTTTGAGTGGGCAGGGCTCCGCCCAAAGCGCTAACATTATCCAACGTGCCAGATTTGATTACTGCTAATTGGGGAAGCGGCCGTTCTGATAGTATTCCTTTATCTTTCCCAACTACAGTTAAGACATCCGCAACTGTCATGCTGTAAGGTTGAAGATAGCGTTCTAAAGCTATAAACAACGCGCAAGCAGCCCGGGGAGAAATGCGATTTTCTTCGCTCAATCCCGAACCGTTGACGAGTTGAATTTCTGCGGGCGGAACTCCGGTTGCTGCTGCTGCTTTTTGTGCGACTGTTTTAGCGCCGCCGACAGTATCCGCTAGCATATCTGCCATGAGATTGTTGCTGTACTGATTCATTTTTTTGAGCAGTTCAGCAAGGGGCAAAGAATAATGTTTGACTAAAGGCTGCACGTCATTGGGAGATGCTGGCAAAACTTGTACAGTACCATCAATTGCTATTTGGGGTTTTGGCGTATTGGGAGGCAGGGTTTCATACTGGGCGGCGGCTTCGCTGGACCAGATTTGACTATTCAATCCTTGTTTGAGCAATTCTCCCGATTTGATGGGATCAAGTTCAAAGTTCATGTAAAACTTATCGACAATTATCAAACTGCCAGTGACTCGCTTGATCCCTTTTTGATTTAAGGCGTTACCGAGGGCGATCGCCTCTTCCCAAACAAACAACGGATCGGCGCTTCCCTGAACGATTAAATCGCCTTTTAATACGCCGTTTTCTATTTTTCCCGTTGTACCAATTAAGGTGATAAATTGATGTTCTGGCCCGAATTGTTGCAGCGCTACCAGAGATGTTGCTACTTTGGTAATAGAAGCGGCTGACAGAGGAACTGTACCTTGATGATTGGCTAACAAAGTATTGCCCGATTGCATCCAGATGCCTTGGTCTTCTTTGGCATAACCTTGTGCTGTTAAGCCGTTGAGATATTGCTGGATTTTGGTATTTGTGGCGGTTTCTGGATTGCTAACAGAGACTATTAAGGGCTGAGTCTGACTTGGTTTAACTGGGGGGGGAGAAGATTCAGCTACAGGAGAGGGAGATGCAAGTTGAGGTGATTCAGTCGCTGCACATCCGGCAATAATGGTGAGAAGGGCGATCGAACTGGCAGCAGTCAAGTAGCGGTTTTTCAGCATTACTTTAATTTTTTTCATCAAATGTACGATCGTCTGTTCGGCACGCCCGATGGAAAGTTTAACATTAACACGCGCGTTTTGGAGCATTCGGCTCTGCGTTACCAGAATCCCGAACCGCTCACATTAGCTATCTTCTTCTCCATCTTTCTTCGTGATCTTCGCGTCTTCGTGGTTCGTTAAATAAATATTGTTTAAATACTGCGGGATTTTATACCAATAGCCCGGACTGTTTTTAGTTCCTAGTCTGAAACCCTGGATTTTCCGTTGGTAGCTCACATCTTGCATCATTCTCAAGAACAGGCAAGATGCCTGTTCCACAACAAGTGCAATTTCTTGTGGGGTGGGCATCCTGCCCGCCCATAAAAAGCTTATTGAAAATGGTGCAAGATGTCAGTTGGTAGCTCGATTGCGACTCGCCTTGAAACCCTTATTCTACGGTTGGTAATCAAAAACTGTTTGAAGTATTGTTATACCAGTTCCCAAAAACAATGCAACTCTAGGCAAGCTCCCAACCCTTATCTTATAAGCCATTCCCAAATCTAAAATCTAAAATCTAAAATAGTATGATCTTCAGCGCCTGGGGCCTTCACCCCAGGCCGATCGCTCTCACAAATTTTCGGTAAACTGGTTTATCCAGCCATACTCCCCATACTCAGCGGCACCATCTCGCCGTGAATCGTCAGGCCTAATAACATCGGCCCGCCCGGTCGGATCAACTCTCCTGTAAGCGCGCAGCGTTCCTCCTGCTGTGCTGTGGCATTAATGCTAGCTCGAATATCCGATCGAGAAAACATCTGGCGATACTCTCCAGACTTCTGCTGCACGTAATTCCAGAGCAAATCTCGAATCAAAGCTTGATAGCCTTGATTGCCTGCGAGCTCTTTAAGTCTCTCCTTGAGTTCTTTTTCCAGTCGAATGCTGGTGACTTCCATTTCGGTGGTTGAGGTTCTAGGTAGGGTATGCATAATTTTTTCTCCGTGACGGGTGGACATATGTGTAATATCAGTGTAGTATGTTTACAGCTAGATTGAAAGCCTCTTAACCACCTTCTGCCGACAGTGAAATTTCTCCCCACCTACTCCACCTATCAACTGAAGTGCGATCGCCCCTGGGGTCGCTCCGAGTCGTTATGGCACGTCTTTAGCACGGGTTTTGCGACAGTCGCAGCGACCTCGTGGGCGGGCCGGGGCTTAAATAAACCCGGTTATAGTGGATTAGGACAAATAGCAGAAATTCATTACAACGAGGTAGACCACGACGGTCTGCAAGTGGCACAGCCATATCGAGAGACGCGAAGCGGGAGGTACAGCTAAACGACTGTACCAACACAGGATGAAAATTTGCCTTTAGCAGTTTTTCTAGCCCCCGCTTCTAAGTAAGAGAAGCGGGGGCATTTGATTGGATATTTGAAAAATTCGATCGGCTTGGGGAACTGGGAAAAAAACAGATGTAGCCACTGCTGACGAAGCAAGCAAAATTCAAAATTCAAAATCTAACATCTAAAATCCAAAATTGATGAGGAGGAGCAAGCCGTGACCGTAGTAACTGATGTATTGAGGCAATCTGTGGTGGTGTTTTCTCAGAATTACCTACCAATGAGCCGTGTCAACATCAAACGGGCGATCGTACTTTTGGTAACAGGCAAGGCTGAACCTCTTGATTTTAGCATTGGCAACGGCTGGCTGGTGCGATCGCCCAGCAGCAGCATCCACGTACCCGAACAAATCCGCTTAACTTTTGGTAACAGGGAACGGCTTTGGAAAGTGCCGCCGGTCAATCGCCGGGAAGTTCTGCGCCGCGACGTTCATTCTTGCCAATACTGCGGTAGCAATCGGCATTTGACGCTGGATCACGTGATGCCTCGATCGAAGGGAGGCCCGCATACTTGGGACAACGTGGTGACTGCTTGCGAACGGTGCAACTCTCGTAAGGGCGATCGAACTCCCATAGAAGCCGGAATGACTCTGCGAACTAAGCCGAAAGCCCCCATACACCCCACTGTTGCTTTTGCCGAACTTTTTTGGCACGAATACCAAATAGGGGAATAGGGCATGGGGGATAGGGCATGGGGTATGGGGCATGGGCAGAACAGGTAATTGGTAATTGGTAATAGCTAATAGTTAATAGCTAATTAAGTCCTGTAATTGAAAAGGATTTTAGGCCGGAATAGCAAACTTTTCATTCCGACCTATCCAATGCCCGATGCCCAATTCCCAATTCCCAATTCCCAATTCCCAATTCCCGATTACCAATTTTCAATTACCAATTTTTAACTTTCAATTCCAAATTTAGGGCTGTCAATATGCTGAAGTTGACTTACACTGAAACGGGCTTTAACCTAGAGCGTTTGGCTCAATCTCCCGAACAGTTAGTGGCGCTGCGAGTTGTGCTGGCTATGCGAGTTGGTCAAAGCATCAGCGTCGAATCGAGCACTGCGGCATTTTTGCTGCCCGCGAATTTGCCAGCGCTGTCTCTGTTGGAATCTGAGGCCCGCCGAAACGACAACGATGCGATCGACCTTTGTGTTGCTGATGCTGAGTTTGTAGAAGTGACTCTGCGCGGTACGTGGATTTCTGGCGCGTCTGAGGGGGCTGATGGGGTGTTTGCGACGGTGTTGGGCGATCGGGCGGAGCTCTTGCTGCTCAAACTCTGGCTGGAAACTCAGGCTGCTGCGGAGGTTGTCGGGGAAGTCGGCGATTAATATCGGATGTGGAAGGAAGAGGGAAGAAGCAAGAGGGAAGAAGTAAGAAGGAAATATTTTCTTCATATCGCACTCCCCCACTTTCTCCCCCTCTCCCACGCAGAAGCGCACTCAATTCCATTCTCCTTGCAGCCCAAAAGCAGCCCAATAATAAGGAGATTGGAATTCTGGAAGCTGTAGCACTTCGATTTGCGCCGATCGCAATGCTGCAGCAGGCGCCAACTTATCTTGGAGCATTTTTTTGTAAAATCGTGTCATCAACTCAGAAGTTACTTGATCCTCAACACTCCACAGAGAAACCACCACACGTGGCGCCCCCGCATACATAAACCCTCTTGTCAAACCCACCAACCCTTCTCCCTTAATGTCTTTTCCCAAACCCGTCTGACACGCACTCAGCACCACCAATTCGGCCGGTAAATTGAGATTAAAAATATCATTCAGTCGCAAGTAACCATTTTGTAACGTACCTTTCTCATCAACCAAAGAAAGCACCAATCCCGATAATTCTGGATGTTTGCTATTAGCAAATCCGTGCGTAGCGAAATGAACAATGCGATATTGAGATAAATCGGGACTGGTTGCCGTGGTACGATTAGCCGTAAAGTCAAACGCTTGTTTTTCCAAATCATCGGGTACCAAAGCCAGGATTTGCTCAGCTTCAGTTCGCGAGAAAGGTAGGCGAGTCCAATAAATTTCGGCCTCTGAGGCAGATCTCTGTAATTGTTGCGCTTCCACTGGCAGATTTTCAACAGTTTGATTCTTCGTTACCGGCGATGTACTCGTGCCTTTGAGCCGTTCATCGTCAGTGCTAAAAACTGGATCTGCAAACAATGCGATCGCCTTTGGAGCCGGTTGACGAGTCGCCATATCCCGCCGCAGAATAGCTAAAGTTGAAGCAGAAGGCAGATTAACAATTTCATGCTTAACTATTAGCGGCGCTTCAGATTTTTCCAGAGTAAGGGCGCCAAAAGGAATGTATTGCAAGGCTCCATCCGCAACAATTAGCAAGCGTTTGTTGCCCAACTCAGAAGCAACCGGAGCGAGGATCATTTGGCTCAGAAGTTCAGCAGATTCAGCAACCATTTGAGGAGAGGTTCTCGTGGTGGCTTTGGTTAAAGTATCGCGGAAATTCTTAGCCGTGGCTTCAATCTCGGTGCGAGAAGGGAGTTCGTAACTGGTGAAAGAAGTTTTCGTCACCGCCCACAAATAACTGCGCTCCTCACCCAGAGAATATTCTAAAAGTAGCGTATTGTCATCGAGTACCTGTTGTTGAATTTGTGGCAAGTTGAGAGGTTCGGGATATTTTAGAGCAGCGTAACGAGGACTGCTGGCGCGAATTTTAGCTTCTATTTGAGCGAGTTGCTTGAGAACTGTGTCGATTTTTTGTTGAATTTCATCCACAGCTTCTTGGGTAGATTTAGCGATGATAATTTGGTATTTGCGATGCTGAAAATCACTGAGTTGTTGTTGCAAATTTTGTTCTTGTGCTAGCAGTTGCGAGTCAACACCTTGGCGAATATTTGCGCTGGCTTCGCTAAGGAGTTCAAGTAGACTGCGGGCACGAGCACGTTCGCTAGCATGAAAGGCTTGTGCGTCGTAACCTTTATCTGGATTTTTCAGGTGCAGTTGCATAAACAAATCGATGTAAAACTGATAATAATTTTGGTTGCGGGCAAAGTAAGACTGGCGCAGTTCTTGGCTACCGATTTGAGTGCGGAGGTTTTCAATAATATTAATTGCGGTTTCGATTTCGGTTTGGGCAACTGTGAGGTTATTTTGTTGTTGGTTTAAGATGGCTTGATTGTAGATGATGTGCGCTTCTTCTGTTTTGTAACCGAGTTGTTGGGATACAGATAAAGCTTGGTTATAGTTTTTAAGAGCGGTAGAATTCTGACCTAAAGCAGCTTGTATTTTCCCCATTTGGTTGAGGACTGTGGTTTCTTTTACTTTGTCGTTTAAGTGTTGGGAGATTTTTAGGGCTTGGTTGTAGGCATTCAGGGCAGTTGACCATTTTTTTGAAGCGATGTAGGTGCTACCAATGCCAGTTAAGGCAGTAGCTTCTGCTGCTAAATTACCTGCGGGTCGGGAGATGACTAGGGCTTTGTTGTAGGAGTCTAGGGCATTTTTCCAGTTTCCTGTAGCAGCGTGAATATCACCAATGTTGTTGAGGGTATTGGCGACTGCCGCTTGGTCATTTAATTGATAAAACAGGGGTAATGCTTGGTTATAGTAATCCAGGGCGCTTGTCGGGTCAGCTAAATCGGTGTAGAGTTGACCAAAACTGTTGATAATAGCGGCTTCTTCGGCTTTGGCACCGGCTTGTTTTGATAAGAGTAATGCTTGGTTGTAGGAGTCTAGGGCAGATTGAAATTGTCCGAAATGGGCGTAAATTTTACCGATTGAAAGGAGAGTGCGTGTGGCTTGGGCGTAGTTTCTATCTGCACGATATAGTGCGACGGCTTCTTCTAACTTTGCCAGTGCAAGTTGTTTAGATTCGACTGTGCTTTGGCTAGAAAGTTGGGTTCCTTTCATAAATGCTACTTCAGCAGCAGAAACTTTTATCCCAACTGATAAATCCCACAGGCGAGCTGTTCTATCACTACTAACAGTGAGGATTTGGCGACCATCAGGGCTAAATTTTGCATGGTTGACCCCATCCTCATGTCCTCGAAATATCGCTAGAAGATTGCCTTTTGCATCCCACAAACGGGCGGTTTGATCCTCACTAGCGGTGAGGATTTGCCGGCCATCGGGACTAAATACGGCGCTGTTGACAGAACTGTCATGATCTCGCAATACTGCTAGGAGATTGCCAGAAATATCCCATAGGCGGGAAAGTCTATCGTTACTGGTGATCAGGATTTGACTACCATCGGGGCTAAATACTGCACTCTCATCGTGACTGGAACCTTTATCTACATCGTTCTGCCCTCGAAACTCTGCTTTGAGATTACCTTTTATATCCCACAGGCGGGCATTTCCGTGGAAATCACTGCCTAGAGTGAGAATTTGGCGACCATCTGGGGTAAAGATTGCACTTTGGACACTCGTCTCATGCCCTCGGAACACAGCCAGGAGATTGCCTTTGGTATCCCACAGACGGGCGGTTTTATCTAAACTGGCAGTGAGGATTTGCCGGCCATCGGGACTAAAGACTGCACTGTTGACATTAATCTCATGTCCTTGGAATATAGCCAGGAGATTGCCTTTGGTATCCCACAGGCGGGCGGTGTTATCACTACTAGCAGTGAGAATTTGACGACCATCCGGGCTAAATACTGCACTTTCAACCTCCTCCTGGTGCCCCTGGAACTCGGTGAGGATATTACCTTTGGTATCCCACAAGTGGGCGGTTGCACCACCACTTGTCAGGATATGGCGCCCATCGGGGCTAAATATTGGTTTTCTGACCTTTTTCTTAGGGGCTTGAAACTCGGTTAGAAGAGTGCCTTTGGTATCCCACAAGCGGATGGTTTCATCCCAACTAAGGGTGAGAATTTGGCGACCATCCGGGCTAAACACTGCACGCTCGAATCCATACTTATCGTCCCGTAACTCTGCCAGTTGAGCGTTATTTTTAGATACGCTTTCCCGAAAAGTTTGCAGCGCTGCCATTTGCTGGGCTTGGGCAGCAATTGCTATTGACAAATCCCACAGACGGGCGGTGCCATCAGAACTAGCGGTGAGGATTTGACTACCGTCGGGGCTAAATACGGCACTTCCGACACCTCTTTCTATGTCATGCCCTCGGAACACAGCCAGGAGATTGCCTTTGGTATCCCAAACTTGTGCAGTTCCATCATAGCTAGCGGTGAGGATTTGCCGACCGTTGGGACTAAATACGGCACTGGTGACACCTCTTTCATGGCCCCGAAACTCTGCCAATACATTGCCTTTGATATCCCACAGGCGGACGGTTTTATCTAAACTGGTGGTGAGGATTTGGCGACCGTCGGGGCTAAATATGGCTGTTTGGAGCCGCTCCTTATGCCCCCGGAACACGACTAGGAGATTGCCTTTGATATCCCACAGGCTGGCGGTTTCATCTCGACTAGCGGTGAGGATTTGGCGACCATCCGGGCTAAATACTGCACTTCTGACGCTCCCCTCATGCCCGAGTGGGAATTCGGCCTTGAGGTTGCCTTTGGTATCCCATAAGCTGGCCGTTTTAGACCCACTGATTGTAAGGATTTGGCTGCCATCAGGACTGAATACTGCACTATGGACTATCAACTCCAAAACTCCCACTGCCATTTTCTGAAGCACCGAGAACTGAACGAGGAGGTTGCCTTTGCTATCCCAAAGGCTGACCGGGTAGCACTGGCAATCGCTGGGGATGATTTTGCTACCATCAGGGCTAAATAAGGCATTGATGGAACTGTGCCCTTGCAATACAGAGAGGAGATTGCCTTTCGTGTCCCACAAACGGATGTTCTTACCATTGGTGGTGAGAATTTGGCGAGCATCGGGGCTAAATATTGCTCTATAGACCCCTTCCTCATGCCCCCGAAACTCGGTTAGGAGATTGCCTTTGAGATCCCACAACCGTGCAGCTTCATCTCGACTGGCGGTGAGGATTTGCCTGCCATCGGGACTAAATACGGCACTGGTGACAGAACTATTGTGTCCTCGGAATATTGCCAGTTGAGCGTTATTTTTGGACACGCCTTCCTGAAAGGTTTCCCTGGCAGCTATTTGCTCGGATTCGGCAGCAATAGCGGCTGATACGTCCCACAGACGGGCGATTTTATCCCCACTGGTGGTGAGGATTTGCCTGCCATCGGGACTAAATACTGCCCGTACGCTATTGTTATGCCCCCGCAACTTTGCCAGCAGATTGCCTTTGGTATCCCAAATTTGAGCGCTGCCATCCCTACTACTGGTAAGGATTTGGCGACCATCCGGGCTAAATCCTGCTAGACTCTCGACAGAACTCCAGTGGGAATCTCCATGCTGCCCAAACACACTCAGGAGATTACCTTTGGTATCCCAAATGCGGGCGGTTCCCAAACTAATGGTAAGGATTTGGCGACCATCGGGGCTAAATATTGCACTTTCGACATGATATTCATGCCCCTGGAACTCGGTTAGGAGATTACCGTTGGTATCCCACAGGCGGGCAGTTTTATCCTGGCTGGCGGTCAGAAATTGCCTGCCATCGGGACTAAATACTCCACTGAGGACAATAGCCGTATGCGCCTGGAATTCTTTGAGAAGATTACCTTTGGTATCCCACAAGCGGATGGTTTCATCCCAACTAAGGGTGAGAATTTGGCGACCATCGGGGCTAAATACGGCTTTTAGGGAGCCTCCTGGTCCGTCACTTCTGGTCTGGAACTCTGCTTTGAGATTGGCTTTGGTATCCCACAAACGGAGTTTATACCACCTGCCGGCTTTATCCAAAAAGGTACTAACGGTAAGGATTTGGCTACCATCGGGGCTAAATACGGCACTTTTAAGAGCAAACTGATCCTCAGACGCCCGGAACTCGGTTAGGAGATTGCCTTGGATATCCCACAGGCGGGCGGTTTTATCCCCACTGGTGGTGAGAATTTGGCTGCCATCAGGACTAAATACTGGAGCGAAGACTAATTTCTCATACTCTGGGAACACAGTCAGGAGATTACCTTTGATATCCCACAAGCGGGCGGTTCGATCTCCACTAGCAGTGAGGATTTGCGGACCATCGGGGCTAAATACTGCACTTATGACTCTCCCCTTATCCCCCACAAACATGGCGACTTGCCCGCCAAATGCTTGCACAGGTTGCTGCGTTCCTGATGCGCCTAGGTTTTCTGTTGTCGGTGATTGTGATGGTGTGGGAATCCTGGGTTGGCCGCTGATGGGGATGCTGTAGGTAGTAGCGAATACAACTCCCATCACCAGAGGGAGACAGCGATGCACTTTTCGGTATTTATCTGGCAGCATAATTGTTTTTTGGGAGAGTTAAGAATTGGGAGAGGGGGGTCAACTAAACCTTTCTCTAGCGAATCCGTAAAAGCCAAAAGCTATAGTTTCTTTTTGGATAAGCAAATCTGCTTAGCGTTGGCTCATTTTTTACCGAGGTGATTAAAATTAAGATGGGCTGGGGGTTAGTTGTCAGAAAAAATTATTTATGTTAAGGACAAACTCTATCATTTTTCATAATCTTTGTCTGTCATTGGCTGCGTCAAGGGTGAGGCAAGGACGTTAAGGGATGTAACTTGAATCGGCGGGGCGTTGGCTCGTCGATGTTATTATTTTTTGACGGGCTGACTGTGCTTTGTAAAGCGAGCTGATTTTTCTCAAGGGACAGCTACCTGGGTCTAATATCAACTCCGGTAGCGTGGAAATTAATATTACCCCCAGTCAGGACACCGCGAGTGCCTAAGTCCTCATATGCTGCACCATTCTCAATTAGCCTTTTATGAACAGGCTTTCCGGCCTGTTCCACAAGAAAATTTATATTTTGTGGAACAGGCATCTTGCCTGTTGCTGACAATAGTGCCAGATATCAGTAAGTCCCTTTAGGGTGTATAAATTATATTGAAGTAAATGCCGTTATCTTGCAGATTGTCGCCTTTATCGCTAATTCTCACCAAAGGAAAAGCGTAATCTACGCGCAGGTTCACCCGCTGTATCGGTTCCCAGATTACCCCCAAACCCACACCTGCTAAAAATGTTTGATTGGTTAATTTATTAGGATTGTTCGCAACGTTCCATACCGTACCCGCATCCAAAAAGGGAGCTAATTGAAGTTTGGGATTTCCCGAAGCATCGCGCTGCAAAGTAATCCGATCTTCGATCGAAACTCTGAAGCCGTTATCGCCAGAACGGACATTTTGGCGGTAGCCGCGCAAAGATTGTCCGCCGCCAATTACAAATTGCTGTGAAGGCAACAAACTATTAGCTGACAACTGCAAGTCAGCCTGCAAAATTAATAAATGTTTGTCATTCAATCGCTGTACTCGCTGCACTTGACCCAGCCAGCTAAAAAATTGTCCGTCGGGATCAGAACCTTCGTATTGAGTAGCATCAAACAAGCTAGTGCCGATCGTAAATTGCGATCGCACGGCCCAAGCACCCTGCGGGTCGCGCCGAATGTAGTCCTGTCCCAACTTAATTGCGCTCGTAGTGCTGACACCCTTGGACTCCTCGCGGATGCCAAAAGAAACCGGTTCGCCAGCGACAAAAGTTCTGCCTGTCTGATAAGTAAAACCAGCAGACAAGGCAAATTCTTCGATCGGCGTTCTCCGCAGCGGCTGGCGGTAACTAACTTCAAATAAATGCGATTTTCCCGAAATATCAAAACTATCAAAAGGTTCTTGTACAATACTGTTGCGGTTCGGTGCCGCCCTCAATTGCAAAGTGCCGTTCATCGCATTTAGCGGCACGCGATAGCTGAAATCAAACACGTCTGAATCGCCGATCGATCGGTAATAAGCCCCTGCCAGTTCGTCGCCCTTTCCTGTTATATTGCGGTGGCGCAAACTAACTCCCAATCTTTCGGAACCGACACTGGGAGGCGAGTAATTGTCAATGCTGAAAGTAGGTTGAAAGGGATTAGCTTCCGAGACTCGGACGATCAGAATGCTCTCGCCTTCATTATCCCCAGCCCGCAGGCTGGCCTCTACATTGTCAAATAAAGGATCGACTCGCAGCAGCCGGAGTTGGTCTTCTAATGAAGCTGTGCTTAAAGGCATTCGGGCACCGAGTCGAATTCGGCTGCGGATGTAACTTGGATTCAATCTTTTAGTTCCTTCTACCTCAATTCGGGCTAGCTTGCCTTCAATCACTTGAATTTGGACTACCCCTGCGGTGATAGTTTGGGGCGGCAAGACTGCTCTCGAAGTGATGTAGCCACGATTGAGGTAAATTTCGGTAATTTTGTCGGCGATTTGTTTGAGCTGTTCTAGGGTGGTAGAACGGCCTTCTAACGGGTTGACTAAGGCATTAATTTCGTCTTGGCTTAAAATTGTGCTGCCAACTACTTGAATTTTCTGCACCTCAATTGGTGTATTCGGCAGCGTTGGGGGAACTGGCGACGGGGATCTCGGCGCTACTGTGGGCGGTACTGGGGGAGGTTCTGGGGAAGGCTGGGGGGCGGGTTGCAGAAATCGATCGCGATTTGGATCGGGCTCCGTCGGCGGCGGTGGCAGGTTTGGAGGCGGCGAGGGTGGGTTCTGGGCTAAAACATGATTGCAATGTAGCTGGTTCTGACATTGGGGATCGTTGTCAACCAGATTTGTTTGTTCGGGCAAGATGCCCGCACCACAAGCAGTTTCATCGATTGTGGAACAAGCATCTTGGCTGTTATCGGCGGGGTTAGATTGTGTTTCTGGTTCAGGGTTGGTCTCGATGGAATCGGGAAGCTGATTTAAGTTGGTCGCTGTTTCATCCTGATTGATTTCCAGTTTTTGCAGTGCTAATACTTCATTGCCCGTATCTGCTGAGTTGTCAGCGGCGACGGGCAACAGAGAAATATCGTTGGTTTGGGATATAGCTTTATTGGCATAAAAGCAACCGATGGGGAGTCCAGTCAGAAGTGAAATCGCCAACCGAAATATTGCAATATTTGCACTCGGGCGCATAATTAATATTTTGTCTAAAATAAGTTGGTATGCTGCTTGACTCTGCCAGTTTATCATTTAGTATTGAGCGCAATTTAACAATAAAAATTTCCCCAGTCCGGCTTTCAATAGGCAAGCGAGCCGTTCCGGCTCATTAGCACAAAAATTTTCATTTATTTACGACGATCGACCCAAAAACCCCGAACAGGCAAAAATCATCTCTGGCGCTGCCAAACACCCCCGCTCGAAACCGAGTTTTTTGTATGCCGTGCAAAAGTCATACCATTTGAGATTTGAGATTTGGCAATGACTCGCCCAAAAACGGATACCGTACCCCGAACGCTCATCAGTGTAGATCCTAAAATTTTAGACTCTTGTTCGTGCTCCCAGATTCAATGCAGCAAGTAAATCTAAAATCTAAAATCTAAAATCTAAAATCTAAAATCTAAAATCTAAAATCGACTGACTTATGGCTATCAGGGTTTGGGGTACGGGCCTAGGGTTGCATTCTTTTGTGAAGCTAATGTCGAATTATTTTTTTGTTATGGGTGTTAACTCACTTGCGACTAAGGGTTCTTGGGCGATTTTGCCGAGTTCGACTGAGTTCAACACTTCTAACCACTTGAGCGCTAAACTGGCATCGCTGGGAGACTCCAGGCGCAATTGAGCTAGAGTTGCCAGGTACTCGTACCAGAGACCTTGTTGGGCGAAGATGATGAGCTTGGCGCGACGATCGGGCGATCGATCCAACTCTGTTTTCACGGTTGGGGCGAGTGCGGTGCGGTTGATCCACCCGGAAACGAGAACATCATCTGTAGAGTTTTTTGGGTTGCATTTGATAGTAAAGTACCATTGATAGTTTTTGCCAACTTCCAAGGCTGGCGAGTTGCCGTCAGAGTCGAGGCGGACGCTAACGATACCAGCACGGCTAGTTACCATCCGAAAACTTTTTTTGTATAGTGTTTTGTCGCTTTCGTCTGCTAACTCAAACTGAACTGTTTTGTCGAGGGCTATGGGAAGGTAGTAGAAAAATGTCGGTGTTGCTGATATGGTTTGCCCCATAGTTGATTGGGGAATTAAGGCAGTTAAAGCAGTTGTGGCCGTGGGGCATTCTAAGCCGCGGGTTCCTCCCCCTTCCCGCCTTCCGGGTACTCCGTCCTGTGGCGGTTGAAAGCTATTCCACGCGGATCTCAATTGCTCGCTGTTCGGTCTGGTTCCGCTTGGTTCAGGGGGTTGAACTGTTTGCCAGTTGAGGGGTACCTGGGGTCGTGAGGGGTGCTGGAGGCTGTTTGCGGGGCTGTTGAGAGCCTCTGCTGGTATTAAGAAACTACCGGCGGCAACTGCCTCTAAAGACAGAATTAAGGAAAAGACACCGATATTTAGAGCAGACTTCAAAGCCATGACGAACCTGCCTTCTGATGAACCTAAGAACTTTATCGCACGGTTTTATTCTACCCAAGGTTTTGGCGAATCTAGTAATCTGTTGTACTTAATTTATATCTTTAGGCAGATACGATTAGTTTGGTCGTTCTGATCAACATAGAATTCTCTGTCGCGTTTTTCAGTGGTAGCTTAGTAGTTATACTTACTTGCATTGACGGCAGCAGGTTGGGTTGAGCTTGTTAAACCCAACTTTGACCCAGGCTAATATTCCGGGTTTTTTAACTCAGACAAGAGGCTAAAACGAATTATTTTCGTAAAAACACCAGGTTGATGCGTCAGTCCTGGATATCAGGAAACTCGGCAATTTTGCTGGTGAACCTCAAGCGATCGGCTACAAGTTACATATCAGGTTTTCTGTACAATACCGGCAAGAAATTTAGCATGAATCTCGATTCACCTTTTCTCTCGGACAAACAGCCTTCGGGGCTGCGGATGGTCAGACCCATCGGAGTCTTGGCACTGCACGGCATTGCTTTTTTAGGAAATAGGTTGTTCGCTGTCGATCGCGCCGAAGGGCTGCTATTGGAGATCGATCGAGAAACTGACAACACTACTGTTTTGAATCCTTATCAAACGGCTAAGTTTGCAGGCGCAACCGGGCTGGCTATTTCGGAAGATAGTCTCTGGTTTGCGCGGGATGAGGATATTTGTTGCTGTCGGAGCGCAATTCGGGACGGCGGCATCGCTGAACTCAAACCGGAACATTTTGTTTCACTTTCTTATCCTGCTGACGGGATTGCTGTTTGGAAATCTACGCTTTATGTCACTTGCCAAAGATTGGGATCTATTCTGGTTTTTGACCTGAAAACTGGTCGGGAAATTACTCGGTTTTACGCTCCCGGTATAGGGGTGGAAAATATCACAGTCCGGGATGAGGAAATTTGGGTTTGCGACAAAACTGAGCAAACTGTTTACTGTTTGGAACGGGGAACTGGGGAGATTAAATTTAGCGTTTTGACTCCCTTTGAGTCGCCTTCTGGTTTGGCTTTTCACAAGGATTCCGAAACCGGGGAGGAGGTTCTGTACGTGGCTTATGCCGGGGATGAACTTTACATCCGGGATGACCCGAATTCGGAAGATCCTTTTCAAGTGACGAAGCGCGATCGCACTTTTATTCAGCCTTTGTATTTTCACTACAATGAAGCCGAGCGCTACGCTCTGTCAAACGGTTTTTTGATGGAAATGTCTTATGTGGAGGAACTGTCTCCTCTCGATGAGGTAGAAATCGAAAATTTGGAGTGGCGGATTGCTTTGCCTTCGGAAACTCACCGGCAAAAGGTAAGGAGTGTTACGCCCATCGGAATGCCTTTTACTGAGGAAATTCAGGAAGGGGAACGGGTGGCGGTGTTTAAGTTCGATCGGCTGCACCCTGGGGAACGCCGAATTTTTGGCTGGAAGGCATTGTTAGAAGTTCGATCGATTAAGTATCAGTTGTCGCCTCGGGATGTCGAAAAGAGTCCGAAGCTGTCCCCAGAGTTTGCCGCTAAGTATTTGGTGGATAATGACAATTTGGCGATGGAGACAGAGATTGTGCGATCGGCTGCTGTGGCTGCCATTGGCTCAGAAACTAATATTCTGAGGCAGTTACTGAGCATTCGTAATTTTGTTTACGATCAACTTTCTTACGGAATTAGACCTCACATTGACACTCCCGATATTGTGCTGCGCCGGGGCATCGGTTCTTGTGGCGAGTACGTGGGGTTGTTGTTGGCTTTGGCTAGGTTGAACCGGATTGCTTGCCGCACGATCGGGCGCTACAAGTGTCCGGCTTTTGCTGACAGAAAAGGTGTGTCGCTGGAGCCAGATTTCAATCACGTTTGGCTGGAATTTTACATTCCTGGTTTTGGCTGGGTGCCGATGGAATCTAATCCTGATGATATTCAAGACAGAGGCCCTTATCCTTTGCGATTTTTTATGGGTTTGGCTTGGTATCACGTAGAAATTGGCAAGGGAATTCGGTTTCAAAGTCTCACGAGCGGCGGTCTTCCTTTAAACAAGGAGGATGTTTCCGTGGGGACTCTGGCAATTAATCATGTGAGGTTTACAATTTTGGAAGATTTGCCAGCAGTTTGAGTGGAGTGTTAATAGTTAAGAGTTAGCCGGCAACATTCAACTGTTAACTATTAACATTTTTCATCTAAAATCGAAAATAGGAAATGTAAAATCAGAGGAAGAGACGTTGTGGAATTTTCGATTGCTAATATTCTCGTTTTAGTGGCCTTTGTACTGCTGCTGACGGTGACTGGCGGGGTCGCTTATTTGACAGCGGTTGAATGGCGCGATCGCAGGCGGTTAGATAAGGCTAAACGGAAAAAAAAGTAGCGGTTTGCTGTTGACAAATCGCATTTTTTATGATATATAACAAGGCGACCCAACCAGGTCGCCGTGTTTTGTGATTTGAAATATTTTCACCGCAGATGATATCAAGTTCCGTAAAAATAACCGTTAGAATTTTGTAGTGAGGACTTGAGTCTTCATACAAAACTATGACTCACGGGCGTCCCGCGCCATAATAAACACAACACCATTAACACAGATGAAAAAGGGGATTTTGGATTGGGAAGTTTAAGTCCACTGTCGGAAAAATGTATTTTCTTGCCAAGCGGCGGCGGTGCGTTTTTCAAGTGCTGCCATTTCTGTTTGGTTCAGGGGTTTGAATGCTTGGGCGACTTTAAAATTTTCTTCTAATTGCTTTACTGAGTCGGCGGCGATGACGCAGCAGTGCACGCCGGGAAGTGAAAGCGTGTAGCCCATTGCTTGGTGCATTCCATCTAAAACACCGTTCTGAAATAATTTGCCGTAAGCTGGTATTTTCATGGCTATGACGCCAATGTTTTTGGCTTTGGCAACTGGTAAAGCGCTGGTAACAAAGGAGCGCGGATGGTGTTTTTCTGCCGCGTTGAGGGAGATTAATGTTGTGTCAAAAGGATAGCGATCCAAGCCGGCCACAATGATAGCAGGTTCGTGGTGTCCGCTGATGCCGGAAAAACGAATTATTTTTTGCTGTTTGGCTTCTTCGATCGCCTTTATTGCTCCTTTGGTGCTGAAAATTTGGTCTAATTCGGCTTGGAATGAGACGTGGTGGAGTTGCCACAAGTCTAACCGATCGGTTTTTAATCTTTTGAGCGATCGCTCTAAGTCTCTCCACGCGCCGTCTCTGTCTCTGGCGGAGGTTTTTGTGGCTAGGAATAGGCGCGATCGATATGGTGGCAAAACTTTGCCTAAGTTTTCTTCGCTGGGCCCGTACTCGGCCGCCGTGTCAAAATAGCGAATGCCTAATTCGATCGCGCGTTCAATTTGCGTCGCTGCTTCTGCTTCTCTTCCCGGCTGCGACAGCGGTGTTTGTCCTGCCCCTCCCAAACCGAAAATAGGCACTTTCACGCCGGTGTTGCCTAACAGTCGTTCTGGCATTTTTACTGTGGCGGCCCCCTGGTTATTGGGTGCGACTGCGATTTCCCGATCCTGCTGTTCGATCGCCTTAGCACCTGCAATGCCGCTGGCAACAGCTATACTGCTCAATATAAAATTGCGGCGAGTCTTTTTGCGGGCCATTGTTTCCGTCTCCTCAGAATATGTGAGAGAAATTAACCGCGTTTGTGTTGGCACAATACATAAATTTTTACTGCAAATCGGATAATTTTCCCCCTCTCCGAGGGAGGAGATGGCCGGGGGAAAATTATCGATGTGCCGATCGACTATTGCTCAATTATCCATGCGCGAATCAGTTCGTTTATCTGTTCTGGTACTTCGTCGTGGGGACAGTGACCGGCTTTGATAAAGTGTTCTGTCAACTGCGGATAGTGTTTGCGAAATTTGGCGCTTCTTTCTGCGGAATTCATCCACGGATCGCCTTCTCCCCACAGCATTAGCAACCGGCAGTTTAATTGACTTAGCAATACGTCGATTTTTTCCCCTTGGGGTGTTCGGAATACGGAGGCGAATACTTTGGGGGCACCGGGATCGCAGGAGGGAAGGTAAATTTCTTCTACTAATTGGTCTGTGACGGCGCTTTGGTCGAGATATACTTTTTCTAGGGTTTTCCGAATTGTCGATCGCTGACGCACGTACTGGAACAGCAGAAAACTTGCCCAATCTTGCTGAAATAAGGTTTTAGCTACCGTAGATATGGCTTTTTGCACGGGCGGGGCTTCGGGTGCGGGCTGCGGTTCGCTGAAGGGGCCGGCGCTGTTGATTAATATCAGTCCGGCGGCTGATTCGGGGCGCTGGGCTGCTACGCACAAGGCGGCGTAGCCTCCGAGGGAGTTGCCGGCTAGTACGGCGGGCCGGCTGATGATGGTGGTGATAAAGTCGTGTAGTTGGTCGCGCCAGAGGTCGCCGCTGTACTGCAATTCGGGTTTTGCCGATCGCCCGAATCCGATCAGGTCGATCGCCCACACTTCAAAGTCTTTGCTCAGGCCGCTGATATTTTTGCGCCAGTGGTCTGTGGACGCTCCAAAACCGTGAATTAACAGCAGGGGAGGGCGTTCGGGATGCCGATCGCTGGATCGAACGTAGTATACTGAATGCCCCCGCCACTGCCAGTAAGTGCCGGCTATGGGGGCTGTGGTGATGGCTGGGGTTGCTTGCATAATGTAAAGAAATAATTATTTACTTTAACTATTGTATCGCGACGCTCAGATTTATATAGTTGGATCAACGCGCCGGGTTTCGCCAGCAAAGGATTGGTCAATGTGGGCGAGTTGGGATCTGGCGCTCTGCCGCACTCAGGCTTAATAAGTTTTGTAACGAATATTGATTTTGTGAGGGGCGCAGCAAGGGGAGATATTTTGCCCGATCGCAGTTGGGAAAATATATCGGGTTGTGGCTGCAACACACCTAGGTATGATGATTGTGCTGTGTGGCGGTAAGAGAAAGCTCAGGGGCGATGGGTGCAAAGCTTGGCGGCGAGGGTCCAACCTGATTGGCGATCGTTAAGGGATCGACTTTTTTATAGTTATTTCCGAGCTTTTCCAGGTGGGGATCGTTTGTTCAAGAGGTGTTGACGGCTTGGGGGATGCAGCGAACTTAAGCGTTGCGAGTTGACAAAAGCTGAAATCAAAAATTTCGTGGCAGGGAGAAGTTATAAGTAAAATTACTGATGGTTCTCTGCAGAAGTTTCTCAGAATCCCTGAATATTTTGTGACGTTGTTTGCTGTTCTTAATTGCTTTGATACTCTAAGATAGAAGTAGAGCTGCGCCGCTCAATTAATTAGCATTTTGAATACTAGGGAGCCAACTATGCAGGGTGTGAACTTTATCCACCTGAAAGTTAGGGAGTTTTCTGAGTGATTGCTATTTCACCTCGTCCCGTCGGACGCAATTGGATTACGATTAGCTTCGCTTCTACTCTATACCTTTGTCCTATTTTGGATCTGCTCCTAGCAGAGGTGCCAGATTACTGGCAAGCGGAATTGCGGTTGGGGCTTCAAGAAGCTTTGGTAAATGCTGCTAAGCATGGAAACAAATTAGACCCCGGTAAAACTGTTGGAGTCCGTTTTTCGATCGTCCAAAACCAATATTGGTGGGTGATATCGGATGAAGGTTCGGGCTTTAAGGCCCCTTGCAGTTGTGACCTTTATACCGATGATTGCGACAATCTCCTCGCAGAGGACGTTGCAGATAACTCTGGACTACCTCATGTGGAACAGGAATGTGGTAGGGGGTTGTTTATTCTTTACCAAATATTCGATCGGGTAGAGTGGAATTCTGAAGGTACAGAGTTACGGCTGTGCAAAGAACTTGCCAGTCCCTACCGACTGCCTCGCTTCCGCTAGCACCGCTATTTGGCAGCAGTTTTCACCTCAGCTAGACCTGGAAATTTTTTCGTTCTCGGGCTCAAGCTTGCAGTGAGAATTTGAACGCTCTAGCTATTGATAGCTGATCATAATGCAAAATGTGAGTTTTGAGTTGAAAAAGTATAAATCTTTTGAACTCACAATCGCGCTGCTCGATCGAGCGGCGCGATTGTCTAATTTTTGAGCGACTAATCAAGCCAAAACTCAAGACTCAAAACTCAAAATTATTTGCCGTGGGTGGGACAGGGAGGAGCAGATATCGATCGATCCAGCCATCCTGCTGCTTGGTTTAAGCGCGGGAGAGCTTCTTCGGGCTGTTTTTTGAGCAAAAAGACCAAAGCGGCCGCAGCTTGCTCGCAGGCCCGCGCCGAACGGTTGGCTTTGAGGCGGTGCCAATCTTTTTCGTGGATGGCGAGGCGCGCGGCTAGAGCTTGGGCTAGTTCTACCGTGCTAAGCTCGTTGAGGTTGACAGTTTGGGTTGTTTGTGTAGTTTCAAGCATAAGTGGCAATTATACGGATTTGACTGCCGTTTCTGAATTTAAAAAATATACTGCATATAATAACAACTTAATTGGAAATCGGTTTTTTTTATTATTATTGTCAGGTTTGCAGATCGAAATGCCTCAACAGCCGTCAGAGTTAAATCGGGAAGAGCAAGAAAGTGAGTTTGTTCAAGCGCTCGCAGCAGTTGAGCGATCGCTCGCGGCAGTCAAAGAACGGTACACTCAAATTCAGGTCGATCGACAGCGCCAAGTCGAACTCGGCCATCGCCGCGAAGAAATCCGCCAGTCCAAACGCCAAAATCCATTGCCGGAACTCAAAAAAGAATTGCGGGAAATTGAGCAAGAATTGGAAACTATCGAGTTGAATTTAGAAAGCAGCCTGTTTTCTTGGGGAAGCATAAAACAACCTTTTTGGCAAGCAGTTCGGTTTGGGGGACTTGGCATTTTGCTCGGTTGGATTTTGAAATCCTATGCAGGTTGAAGGATGCTGGGAGTTAGGATTTTTGATTTTTTTATTTACCGCAGAGGGCGCAGAGGGCGCAGAGGAAGAGAAAAAAGAGAAATATGGTGCAAAATATTAAATAAACAGGAGTGGATATTATGACAAATCAACGAATAGCAGCAATTTTGCGCGCAGGTGAACCCGACGAAACTGTAACTGTTCAAGGTTGGGTTCGCACTAAGCGCGAATTGAAAGAATTTGCCTTTGTCGAAGTCAACGATGGTTCGGCGATGGCTAACTTGCAAGTAGTCATAAATTCAGATTTGCCAGACTTTGAAAATGTACTGAAACAACTGAATACAGGTGCATCTCTAGAAGTGTCGGGAGTGCTGGTAGCGTCTCCAGCAAAAGGACAGCGAATTGAGTTGAAAGCCTCACAAGTACAAGTTTACGGCGATGCAGACCCGCAAACTTATCCGCTACAAAAAAAGCGCCATTCCTTTGAATTCTTGCGGACAATGGCGCATTTACGGCCGCGCACAAACACCCACGGTGCTGTCTTTCGAGTCCGCAATGCTTGTTCGGCGGCGGTACACCAATTTTTTCAAGAACGCGGTTTTTTGTGGGTTCATACCCCGATTATTGCTGCTAGCGACTGCGAAGGTGCGGGGGAAATGTTCGCCGTTACCAACTTTGATTTAAAGAATGTGCCGCGCACTGATTCGCAAGAGGTTGATTATGCTAAAGACTTTTTTGGAAAGCGCGCCTATTTAACAGTTAGCGGCCAGTTGGAAGCGGAAGTTATGGCGATGGCTTTCGGCAACGTTTACACTTTTGGCCCGACTTTCCGAGCGGAAAATTCAAATACTTCGCGACATTTAGCTGAGTTTTGGATGATTGAACCGGAGATGGCTTTCTGCGATTTGCAGGGAGATATGGATTTGGCTGAGGCGTTTTTAAAGTATATTTTTAAATACGTTTTGGAGCATTGCCCGGAAGATATGGAGTTTTTCAATGAGCGCATTGACAAGACGGTTTTGGCTACTGCTGAAAATATCATTAATAATCAGTTCGAGCGGATTACTTATACGGAGGCGATCGCACTTTTGGAAAAAGCCGACAAAAAGTTTGATTTTCCGGTCAGTTGGGGTTTGGATTTGCAGTCGGAACACGAGCGTTATTTGGCTGAGGAATTGTTTAAAAAGCCGACGATTGTCAGCGATTATCCCGTGGGAATTAAAGCATTTTATATGCGTTTAAATGAGGACGAGAAAACGGTGCGAGCAATGGATGTTTTGGCTCCTAATATTGGGGAAATTATCGGCGGTTCGCAGCGGGAAGAAAGGCTAGATGTGTTGGAGCGGCGCATGGAAGCCCAGGGTATGAATAAGGAGGAATTGTGGTGGTATTTGGATTTGCGCCGCTACGGTACTGTGCCTCACGCTGGGTTTGGTTTGGGATTTGAGCGGTTAGTGCAGTTTATGACTGGAATGGGGAATATTCGGGATGTGATTCCGTTTCCGAGAGCGCCTTTGAGTATTGATTTTTAGTTGAGGATTGTTTGTAGTGAGGACTAAAGTCGGAGCGAGTTTTAGAAGGACTTTAATCCTCACTACAAACACCTTCTTTTCCAATCTAAAATCTAAAATCTAAAATATAAAATCTAAAATGGTATAAACTAATGGTACTTCAAATCCCATCGAGTTCCCAAGCACCAACTGTCACCTGGGAAGGCTTACCAGCCGACTTTGTTTTACCCGACGATCCTGTGGAAAATATTCAACAACCACCCCTTGCGGCCGCTCTCACCGATGCTCTCGGAGCCGCTGGACGCATTCAGCCGATCGCCCTAATCGGTTCCAATTTTGGACTGGTAGCGACAGTAAATAAGCAGACTGTAGTCAAAGCACCGGATTGGTTTTACGCGCCGCAAGTGCATCGAGTCGCAGAGGGCAGCATTCGCCGCAGTTACACGCCCAATCTGGAGGGTGCGCCGGTATCGGTGGTGATGGAGTTTTTGTCTAACGAAGATTACGCCGAACTGTCGGCGCGATCGACTCCTCCCTATGGCAAGCTCTACTTCTACGAGCAGATTTTGCAAGTGCCCACCTATGTTACCTACGACCCCTACGAGCCCAAGCTGGAAGTGCGGTATCTGCAAAATGGTGGTTATGCAGCCCAGACCGCTGATGCTGAGGGACGGGTGCGGATTCCAGAGTTGGATTTGTGGCTGGGGATTTGGCCAGGGGAACGGCTGGGACAAACTATGAATTGGCTGCGCTGGTGGGATGAGGCTGGAAATTTGCTGCTGTGGAGTTCGGAACAGGCCCAACAGGAACGGCTGCGGGCAGAACAGGAACGCCAGCGGGCAGAACAGGAACGCCAGCGGGCGGAGGTATTGGCGGCAAAGTTGCGGGAGTTGGGTGTCGATCCCGATCGGCTGGCATGAAAGGGCGGGATGTCTGTGACACAACAAGAGAGCAATAAAGTCATTACTACGAACCTTAAAATGGTTTTTAGTAATGACTTTAGTCCTTATTACCAATTAAGTCGCCGAGGGAATTGTGATATCAACAGATTGCACTTTGACCGAAGTTCCCAAACTCGATAACGGCGGTTGAATGGCTGCCGTATTTCCCACTACTAATGTTACCAAATTCTCCGGTTTCAAGTAAGTCTTGGCTACGCGCTGCACGTCGGCAATTGTTGCTGCTTCAATGCTGCGGCGGTAACGAAAAATGAAATCTTCGGGATAACCGTAGTATTCGTAGCGCATTAATCGCGACAAAGTTTGAGTGGGATTTTCAAATTTGAAGATGAAAGAATTTAGGGTGGAATCTTTAGCAAAAGCTAATTCTTCGGGGGTAATGGGTTCGGTGCGGATACGATCGATCTCTGCCCGAATCGCCTGGATAAACGGTACTGTTGCGTCCGATCGCGTTTGGCCTCCAGCGACAAACACCCCCGGATAGTCATATCTCGGACTCCAAGCCGCATATACTGAATAAGCTAAGCCTTGGCGCGATCGCACGTTATTAAACAAACGACCACCGAAACCGTTGAGAACCCCGTTCATCACGTCCAAAGTACCGTAATCTGGACTGCTGAGCATTCCGCCCAAATGTCCCATTTGCACGTAACTTTGACTTAATTGCGGCTGATTTACCAAAAATATGCCGCCGCCCTTTGCTGGTGATACCGTTGGTAGCGCAGGCACTTCTGCACTCTGACTCGGTTGCCAATTGCCGAATTTTTGCTCAATGAGCGATCGCATTTTAGCTGTATCAAAGTCCCCAGAAATACCCAAAATCATATTCTTGGGATGGAAATATTTCTGGTAGAAACTCACCAAATCGTCGCGGGAAATATTGGCGAGGGTTTTGTATTCTACCGTGCGCGCGTAAGGACTGCGATCGCCATAAATTAACTTTTCAAACTCGCGGCCGGTAATATCGTTAGGATCGTCATTGCGGCGGGCGATCGCACCTTGAGTTTGATTCTTCGCTAAATCTAACTTTTCCTGAGCAAATATTGGCTCCCGAATCACTTCCGCAAATAAGTCAAACACGGGTTCCACATCTTCAGCTAAAGCACTAAAATTAGCGGTACCCGAACTAACATCAATCCCCGTTTCTACCGAAGCTGCTCGCTGTTCTAGCAACTGATTTAGTTCATCAGCCGTATGCCGGCTCGTGCCGCCAGTTCGCATCACTTCTCCCGTCAATCCTCCCAATCCAATTTTCTCGGCAGGTTCAAAGCGCTCGCCCGTGCGAAATAGTGCCGTTCCCCCGACTAACGGGAGTTCCCGGTCTTCCATAAGATACACGCGGATGCCATTTTTTAGCTCGAAGCGAGTATATTTAGGCAGTTTAATTTCTGGCACCGCCGGGAATGTTAATTCGTCGTAGTGTTTCGGTGCCGCCGCAAAGGAAGGTAACAAATTAAACGTGCCCAGTGAAACAGTAAAAAAGCAAAGCGACAGCAGAAATAACTTTACTTTTTTCAGTCTCAATTTAGTCCTTTTCATTCTTTCTCCTAAGTTATACATTCTGACAAATGTTGACTGTTGACTGTTGACTGACAAATGTTAACTGTTGACTGTTGACTGTTCGCTGTTGGCTGTTCGCTGGAAAGCTCACCACTGACAACTGACAACAGTCAACAGTCAACTGACAACTGACAATAGTCAACAGTCAACTGACAACTGACAACAGTCAACAGTCAACTGACAACTGACAACTGACTTCTTTACAGCGACAAAAGCTTACCAATCGTGCGATTTTCCGGGCGGAAAGTTGCCTGAGAGACACGCTGAATGTCAGCCGGAGTAACAGCCGCGATCGCCTCCAATTCCTTGAACAAATTTCGCCACGAACCGGTTTTCACTTGATAGTCCACCAGGGAAAATGCCATGCCCATATTAGAATTGAGCGATCGCAACAAATCGGCTCTCGCCTGAGTTTTCACGCGATCCAATTCCAAAGCAGAAACCGGCTCAGTTTTCAGGCGATCGATTTCCTTGCTCAAAGCTGCCGCCACCTCATCAACCGTGCGACCCGGAGCAGTTTGAGCGTAAAATAACATCAAATTCGGATACTTTTCCCCCGGATAACCGCTGAAACCTTGAGCAGCCAGCGCCAATTGCTGCTGTTCTACCAAAGATTTGTAAAGCCGAGAAGTGCGGCCATCGCTGAGCAAAGAACCAATCATTTCATAAATCGCATTGTCGGGATGATTCATCGCCGGCCGGTGGTATCCTTCCAAATACCAAGGTTGAGTTTTTAATTGCAGCGTCACTTCCTTAGTTTGCGTTTGGGGAGGTTCGACAAGTTGCAATTCTGGAGGCGCTGGTTTCGCCTTGTAACGGCCGAAATAAATTTGAGCGAGTCGCTTCACCTCCGAAGCTTTCACGTCTCCTACCACCGCAACAGTCAGCTTGCTGGGGACGTAGTGAGTCTCGAAAAACTTCTGCACGTCGCTGCGGCTGAGGTTTTTAATGTCTTCAGTGTAGCCAATTACGGGGCGGCGGTAGGGATGAACAGAGAAAGCTTTGTTGGCAAAAACTTCAACCATTTGTCCGATCGGAGAATTCTCGGTTCGCAGCCTGCGCTCTTCTAAAATTACCTGTTTTTCTTTGTAAAATTCCCGAAATACCGGTTCTAGAAATCGCTCGGATTCCAGCGACATCCACATTTCTAACTTATTAGCTGGGAGGCTGTAAAAATACATTGTGGCGTCGGTGGAAGTAGCGGCATTTAGTCCCACTCCGCCTGCTTGTTCCACTATTTTACCCAGTTCATTGCGCTTGACAAATTGCGAAGCTTCGGCTTCAACTTTGTCAAATTCTGCTTTTAATGTGGCGACTTCTTCAGTTTTGCCGCTGGCTTTCGCTGCTTGCATTTGCTCGAAGAGTTGGTCTTGTTTTTCTAGCAGCGGCTTTTCGGCTTGATAGTCGGTAGTGCCGATTTTTGGCGTGCCTTTAAAGGCTAAATGTTCGAGATAGTGAGCGACACCTGTTTGGCCGTCGGGTTCGTTTGCGCCGCCGACATCGGCGTGAATCAGAAACGATGCTACGGGCGCTCTGGGCCTTTCGAGTACGATGAATTTCATGCCGTTGTCGAGCTTAAATTCGCTGACTTGCTTGATTACTCGATCGAGCGACGGTTGAACAGAGACTGCTTGGGAGCCACTAGCGGGGTTGGGGCGGGCGAGGGCGATTTCGGGAGAAATGCCCCACCACAGCAGTACAGCGGCCAGCAGGGAGGCAATGAATCGAGTTTGGCTCACGGGCGATTCCCTACGGGATAGCTTCGCTTCACGGGGTTTTTGGAACTGCGGGGTCATTCGATTTTAGATTTTAGATTTTAGATTTTGGATTTTGGATTGTCAAACAAAAAATGCTTGTGCTCGGTGGCCAGAGATTCTTTTCTAAGGATAAAGATTTTTGGAGGCATAAGCGATCTGTTGCGCCGCAGATGTTAAGCTGATACAGCCAATCTCAAAAAGGGTCATTCGATTTTAGATTTTAGATTTTAGATTGTCAAACGGCAAGAAGTTTATGCCGAATAACAACAGAGGCTTTTTAAGCATAAAGATTTTTGGGGGCATAAGCGATCTGTTGCGCCACTTCCAGTTTAAGATTAAAGTCACGCACAACTTAAAACTTAACATAATTTAGTTTTTCAGTCCCGCTCCCGTAGATCTAAGTCGCCAATTACCGATTGCAAAGCCATGCGAATTTTTAATCAGTCTCCTCCTTCGGAAACAGAAACCAAGAAGCGAATTTTACAAGCCGCTCAGCGGTTGTTTGCCCGCAGCGGATACGACGGCACGACAACTCGCGATTTAGCAGCGGCGGCGGGGGTGGCGGAGGGTACGCTATTTCGGCATTTTGATAATAAAAAAGCTATTTTGATTGAGGTGGCGACGGAAGGATGGGTGGAGTTGCTGACGGATTTGCTGACAGAATTGAGCGAGATGGGCAGTTACAAAGCAGTGGCTCAAGTGATGCGGCGGCGGATGCTGAATATCCGCGAGAATAGCGACATGATGCGGGTGTGTTTTTTGGAGGCGCAATTTCACCCGGATTTGCGCGACAGAATTCAGTTGGAAGTCATCGGAAAAATGAGCGATGTTGCTGAGGCTTTTTTTGAAACGGCGATGGAAAAAGGAGTTTATCGGAAGATGAATCCGAAGATTGTCGCTCAGGTATTTTTGGGAATGTTTGCAGTCGCAGGTTTCAGTCAAAATACGATTATGGAGCCGAATGCTTCACCGCAGCAAATGCAGGAAATGGCGGAAGGACTCGCAGATATTTTTCTGAATGGGGTTTTGCAGAAAGATGAATAATTAGGGCAACAGGGAAAAGTTGTTATGGGCAGAATTTTGCACTATTCTATTCGGCCGCTAACGCAGGAAGACGAGCCTTTTCTCTGGCAAATGCTGTATGAAGCGGCGCACGTGGCAGAAGAAGGTGAATCAACGGTGCAAGCTGTTGTGAATCATCCTTTAATTGCGAAATATGTCAAGAATTGGGGACGTGCAAACGATCTGGGCTTCGCAGCGATCGAATTGAACGGCAGCCAGCCAGTAGGAGCCGCGTGGCTGCGTTTGTTTGCGGGGGATGACAAGGGATTTGGCTGGATTGACGATACTATCCCGGAATTGGCGATCGCGGTTCTTCCAGAATATACAAATCAGGGTGTAGGAACGCAGTTGCTGGCTCGTTTATTGTCCGAAGCGAAAGCATCTTATCGATCGCTATCCCTGAGTGTCAGAAGCTCAAATCGGGCCCTGAATTTGTACGAGCGATCGGGCTTTAAAGTCATTGAGGGAAGCGAGACAATCAACCGCACAGGAGGGACATCATTCACCATGAAAGTTGATTTTGATTAAGTGAATTATTACTCTATAAATTCGTACATTTGCTGTACCCAATTCTCTCGATTTTCCGACCATTCATCCGTCATTACTTCCCAAGTTGTATTGCTTTCAAGTTCCAGCAATAGACTTGATACTTCTTCAAGCGTCGATGCTATATGACCTTCTTCTACCCAACTTTCACGGATCATTTTCCAGAGACTTTGTACCGCTTCTCGCTGAAAATTTGATTCTAATTCAACTAGCAATTTGGCTAGGTGTTTTTCGTCCATTGTGGCTGACACCTCGCTCATCCAACAGTTGCGACGTTCTTTCCATTCTTCCGTCACTGCATCCCCGTTTAGGTGGGCTTGAAACTCTAACAGTAATTTGTTTAGTTCTACCATATTAAATTTTCTCTTGTTTGCAGTTTGTGCTATGATTGTACAAATTTTATTGATTTAGACTGTTGGTTTTTTATAATGAGCTATATGGCTGAGGCTTTATTTGGAAACGGCGATGAAAAAACAAGTTTATTCAAAGATGAATCCGAAGATTGTCGCTTAGGTATTTGTGGGAATGTTTGCCGTCGCGGGTCTCAGTCAAAATACGATTATGCAGCCGAAGGCTTCTCGGCAGCAAATGCAGGAAATGGCTGAAGGAATCGCTGATATTTTTCTGAATGGGGTTTTGCAGAAAGATGAATCATTAGTCATTAGGAAATTTTAGAGCCTGAAAACGCATATTTACAGGCTCTTACTCGTCGAAACTACTCCTTAAACTTGTGCATTTCCTGTACCCATTTCTCGCGATTCTGCTGCCATTCATCGGTCACCGATTTCCAATTGGTATTGGTTTCAAGTTCCAACAATAAACTTGATACTTCTTGAACAATCGATGCTCCCATACATTCTTCTACCCAACGGTCCCGACGCTCTTGCCACTGAATATCTACCGATTCCCACTGCAAGTTAGATTCCAATTCAACTAGCAATTTTGCTAGATATGTCATGTTAACTGATGCTGCTACATCGCTCACCCAACTTTCCCGGCGCTCTATCCATTCTTTTGTCACTCCTTCCCATTTGAGGTTGCTTTCAAACTCTAACAGTAACTGATTTAGTTCTACCATCTTAAATGTTGGATTTGTTGTAGTTTGCGCTACAATTATACCAAAATTTTCAGTCAACAGAGTGTTAAGTTTTTTTTAAGATTGCGGTCGCAGTGAAACTACAGAATAGATAACTGAATAATGAGCGATAAATTTACTTTAGATATGCTAGACATTCCCAGCGGTTGGAGGCGGGGCGAAGGTGACTGGACAGGAGTGGCGGCGGCTATGGCTAGAGGGGAAACTGTAGAAGTAATTCAAGAAGTGGGTTCTACTTTGTGGCAAAACAGTCTGCCAGAAAAACATTCTTTGTATTGGGAGGGGGAAATTTTATCAACTATCAAAGCCAGAATTTGGATTAGTTTCACCCAGAGAAGATTTTCGCCGGAATCTGCTTTGCCAAAGGTTCAGTGGCATCCGAGAGTGTTGTGGGTAGGGATAGGTTGCAAACGCGGAACAGGGCGAGAATTAATCGAAACTGCGATTAAACAAGTATGCCGTGCTTATCATTTAGCCGAAAGCGCGATCGCAGGTATTGCTACAATAGACACTAAAGCAGGTGAAGTCGGCTTGTTAGAACTTTGTCAAGAGCGAAATTGGCCGTTAAAAACTTTTGCGGCTGACATTTTAAGTTCCGTAGAAGTCCCCAATCCTTCAAATATTGTAGTCAAACAAGTCGGGACGCCTAGTGTAGCAGAAGCTGCGGCACTTTGTGCGATCGAACTGATATCTTGTACCATTCTTAAGAACAGGCAAGATGCCTGTTCCACAAAGAGTGAATCTGGTTGTGGGGTGGGCATCTTGCCCGCCCAGAAAAGGCTTTTAGTCCCTAAACAAATATTTCGTACCAAAAATCCCCCCCTTTCACAAGGAGGGGTTAGGGTAGGTTCTGCCGTAACAGTAGCGGTTGCAGTTTCCCCGATCGAGTATCTGGGATAATGTATTACTGAGACAAAGTATTGGCATTCACAAATCGACCAATCAACCCAGAAACAAATGACAACACAATGGAGCCCACCAAAGCCGGCCAAAAACCGCCAACCACAAAGCCGATATTGAACGCACCCGCCAACCACGAAGCCAGCGAAAGCGAAATTGCATTCACAACGAATAAAAACAAACCTAAAGTAATAACGGTCAAAGGCAGCGTCAGCAATGTAAGAATCGGTCTGACAACCGCGTTCACCAATCCAATAACAACAGCAGCAAGCATCGCCGCCGGAAAGCTCACCACCGCAATACCTGGTACAATGTTAGCGGTAATGATCAGCGAAACCGCTGCTACTATCCAAGTTAAGAAAAAACTTACCATATCTTTTTTTCCATCTCCATCACTATTAATTAAGATTGTACCTGTTTAGTCGATCGACCAAAGTTCGGGATACACTACGAAATACCCACCTTGCGAGAATATCAGACTTATGAAACTCCGGCAACTAGCAGCATTCCTTTTGGCGCTAACTATCTTCATCCTGCCGCAGCCAGCCCAGGCTCAATCTAAATATTACGCTCCGCCGTTGTCCTTTAGCAACGCCGAACTGACAAGACGTGATTTTTCTGGTCAAATGCTGCGCGCGGCTGAGTTTTCTAACGCTAATATGGACTTGACTAATTTTTCTAATGCCGATTTGCGGGGAGCAATTATGAGCGCTTCGGTGATGACTCAGGCAAATTTGCACGGCGCCAATTTAACTAATGCAATGATAGATCAAGTTAAATTTACTAATGCCGATTTAAGTGATGCAATTTTAGCCGAAACAATTTTGCTGCGTTCTACTTTTGACGGAGTTGATATCACGGGCGCTGACTTTACTGACGCAATTATGGACGGAGCACAAGTTAAAGAATTGTGTACAAAGGCAACCGGGATTAATTCTCAAACAGGGATTTCTACTCGTGATTCCTTGGGATGCCGCTGATTTATTTTACAATCCCATAATTTCAATTTGTGGAACGGGCCGGAGAGCCTTTTCCTGGCTAGAAGCTCACCCCACAATCAATAAATACAACAAATAAATTTGTTTTTGGAACGGCCCGGAGAGCCTGTTCCGGGCTAGAAGCCCACCCCACAATCAATCAATACAACAAATAAATTTGTTGGTGGAACGGGTTCTCTGACCCGTTCCTGACAGCCTAAACCAAATTTACTAAGGCTTTGCTTTTTTCTGAGCAGCTGCATAATGCTCACTCATTAACTGATTAACTTCTGGATTGTAAATCCGCAGATAATTCCAGTAATTCTCAAACACCGATTTTACGTATCCTTTCGTTTCAGGAAACGGAATCTTTTCCGCAAAAGCATCCGGGTCACTAAAACTAAACCTCTTCAACCAATCTGCTACGGCATTCGGCCCGGCATTGTAACTCGCCACAGCTAACATCGAGTTATTCTTGTACTCGTCGTGAGTGTGATCCAAATACCACGTACCGAGTTTAACGTTGTCGTCCACATTCTCCAATGAATACTTTTTGAGGCTGATTTGAGCAGCAACCCAAGCTGCTGTTTCCGGCATTACTTGCATTAAGCCGGTAGCGCCAACTGATGATTTGATTGCGGGCATAAACCGTGATTCTTGCCGGATTAATGCTGTTACTAATACGGGATTTATTTTGCGTTCTTGCGACCATTTAACAATGGTTTCTAAGTAAGGAAAAGGATAAAGTGCTTGCCAATAAATCGGTTGCTGTCTGAGTTCGAGGTATTGGGTTCTATCATCTGGTTTATCGCGCTGCCGCAAACTACCAACCATCCACAAACCGTCTAAATTGTCTCCGACTGCAACTCGCATTAAACCGTCTGTAAACTGTTCGGCAATACTTGGTTCTACGCGGTCGATAAATTCTATTTGCCACAGCGTCCAGGCATCTCTATCTTGACCTAATTGATAGAGTTCTTTTAACGCAGGAGAACCAGCCGTTGGTTCGGGGCGCTGAGGCGGCCGCACTACATTGGGAGACAAATCTCGGACTGTGGTAAAGTCGCCGACGGGCCAGCCAAGAAGTACAGCCGATCGCCACGCAAAATAGGATTCTGGATAGCGTAAGATCGTGTAGTCAAATGCAGTCTTAGCGTCTTGTTCCCGGCCGAGTTGCTGTGCCCATTTCCCGACCCAAAATGCTGCTTCTGGAGCTTGTTCGCTATCGGGATTGTGGGTGGTTAATTCTCTCGCCCACTGCCAAGCTGATTTTAAATCTCCGCCTTTGGCAAACTGCTGGGCGATCGTCCACCGCAATTCGCCTGCTTTATCAGAATTATTGTATTTTGTCAAGAGCAACTTCCGGGTATCTGAGGCGGATTGACCGCTGCGTGCTTTGTCGAGAAGTTGGGATTTATCTAACAAAGCTTCGGGGGCATAATTGGGGAATTTGCTAATAACTCGATCGAGCAAAACGATCGCTTCTTTCGGTTCGCTCAGCCGCGATAGCCGAATTAAACCCAAACCAGTATCTTCGGCATCGGGAAACTCGCGCACTAATTCTTGATAGGCAATTCTCGATTCCGGGATTTTTCCGTCGAGCCATAAACCACGAGCTTTGCGGTAAAGATTTTTGGCGTTGCGGGGAGCTTTCCCGTAAGCAAGAGCTCCTTTGCCGTAATTTTGTTTTTCCCAATAGCCAAAGGCAATTTCTTCCCAATCTTCCTGTTTCAAACCGGTGCTGTTTCGCTGCACCAGTTGTTCCAAAATTGTCCCGTAATCTTTGACATAATGGCCGTGTTTTGCTACGAGCAGCATCAACTGCGGCTGATTGGGATTTTCTTTTAACTTGCGGAGGGCTATTTCTACGCTGCGAGGATGACCAGGAAATTCAGTAATTGCCTGTTGCCAATATTCCGGTTTTGACTTGCCTAAAACATATAAAGCTTCCGCTGCTACGGGGTCGCTCGGATAGTTTTTGAGCAGTTCCTGCCAAGCTTTTTGGGCTTTGCCTTTGTCGCCGCTTAATTGGTAGGCTTCCGCTCTTTTTAGGGCAATGTGAGCAGCTAAAAGCGGATATTCTTGCTCTAATTTGTCCAATAAGTTTAATGCTTTGGCGGCATTTCCTTGCTGGATTAAATCGCTGGCAAGCAGGTAGCGAGCGCGGCTTTGAGGGGAGATTTGCTGCTGCGGGTTCGTACTTGCAGACTGAGTAGCTGCGAGTTCAACTAATTTTGCCGATCGCTCGCTCGGTGACAGCGACACCAACATCTTGACTTGCGATTCGGAATTCGCTGCCTCCAGGGGCTGCTCGGCCTTCTGGAATGAGCCCAAACCCATCCATTTCATCGCAGCAACCAAAGAGCCGATCGCAATAACGCAAACTGAAACGCTGATTAAAACAGAAAATCGGGCCCGGCGTCGTTTTAGCATGGGAAAATTTAAGAGAATAAGATATAGAGAACCGATCGTTTGTCAAGAGCCATCACACGCAGGATGGGTGTTCCATGCCATCAGAGGCAGGATGCCTGTTCAACGAGAAATAAATGTTAAGAGTGGGGCAAAAAGGGACAGCCGACCCCCAAACAGATGATTGAGATTGGTGTAAGATCCGATCGCAGGCGGACTTGGCTGATATAGTAGCAGAATTTATTTCGATGTGGAGCGAAGAATTTGTGCGATCAATCTATTTCCCCGCACCTGCAAAAAAAGCCCAAACCACCCACTACAAAGTACAATCAAAAATCTAAAATCTAAAGTGTAAATCAAAACATGGAATTTCTAGTCACCGATACGCCCCGCTCTGTTTGGACGGGAGACGCCCTGGCAATTGGTCTATTTGAGGGCGCCCTGGAACTCACCGGCGAGCTGGCACAATTAGATGAAAAGCTTGCAGGCACTTTGAAAGAGCTGCTACTGGAAGTAGATTTTAAGGGCAAAGCGGGCACGAGCGCCATCACCCGCGTCGGCGGCAATAATCCGATTCGCAAAATTGCGATCGTCGGTTTGGGCAAAACAGAGGATTTAAAATTAGACACCGTGCGGCAAGCTGCGGGTGTTTGCGCCAAGTTAGCCAAAAAAGAGAAATGCAAAACCCTCGGAATTAGCTTTCCTGTATGGAAAAACGCGCCGGATGTTACAGCCAGTGCGATCGCCGAAGGTGTAGAACTTTCCTTGCATCAAGACAACCGTTTCAAATCGGAACAGGAAGACAAAAGCCCGCAAATCGAACAAATTCAGTTGCTCGGTTTTGCCGGTACCGAAAGTGCGATCGCCCGCGCCCGCCAAATCACTGCCGGAGTCATTTTAGCACGGGAATTAGTCGCAGCGCCGGCAAATTTTGTCACCCCGATTACCATGGCCGAAACCGCTCAAAGTCTGGCTGCAGAATGCGGTTTAGAATTAGAAATACTGGAGCGGGAAGACTGCGAAAAACTAGGCATGGGAGCCTTTCTCGGCGTAGCCCTAGCATCTGATTTACCACCAAAATTCATCCACTTAACTTACAAACCAGAAGGCACACCGCGCCGCAAAATAGCAATTGTGGGCAAAGGATTGACCTTTGATTCTGGGGGTTTGAACATCAAAGGTGCGGGCAGCGGCATTGAAATGATGAAAGTAGATATGGGCGGCGCTGCCGCTACTTTGGGAGCAGCAAAGGCGATCGGTCACATCAAACCCGATGTGGAAGTTCACTTTATCAGCGCCGTCACTGAAAATATGATCAGCGGCCGCGCCATGCGCCCTGGAGACATCCTTACAGCTTCCAACGGCAAAACAATTGAAGTCAACAATACCGACGCAGAAGGCCGTTTAACCCTGGCTGATGCTTTGGTATTTGCTGATAAATTAGGAGTTGACGCAATTGTCGATTTAGCAACTCTAACCGGGGCCTGCGTAATTGCTTTAGGCGACGATATCGCGGGTTTGTGGAGTCCTCAAGATAGCGTCGCCGCCGAAATTGTCGCAGCCTCAGAATTAGCCGGCGAAAAATTTTGGCGGATGCCGATGGAAGAGAAGTATTTTGAGGGCTTGAAAGCATTGCACGCCGACATGAAAAATACTGGCCCACGTCCCGGCGGTTCGATTACGGCGGCGCTATTTTTGAAGCAGTTTGTAAAGGATACTGCATGGGCGCATTTAGATATTGCCGGCACGGTTTGGACTGACAAAGAAAATGGCTACAATGGCCCTGGGGCTACCGGTTTTGGAGTTCGGACTTTGGTGCAGTGGGCGCTCGGCGGCGCTTAATTGTGGATTCCCAGCGCAAAAATTGAGATTTTCTCTGCCTTAAAAGTCTGCTAGTCCATCTGTGAGCCAGAGGTTAAAAACCCCTGGCTCACTGCTTAAGTAATCTAAAAGAAAATTTAATAGTGATCATTAACAATTTAAATGTTTCTGAAGCAATCAGTAGGCGAACCTATCTATTCCGTCACAGGGAGCAACGTAAGCGTTGTAAGCGTTGCGAGCCGTGACGCTCGGCATGGCTCATACTTCGGGAAACCTTCGCTCCCAAAGCCTAACCGAGATAGTTTTGACATTCCTTTACAAAATAGCTGTTTCATAAAAAATGAAAAAAGTATATAATTATGTAAATATTTCACTAGCCAAAATCAAATAATTAGATTTGATCGGATTTGCATTGGTACAGATAACTTTTTTCTTGAACTTCATGCAAGAACAATTAACAATTTTTTTTTCACCACTTGCTGTATCTTCCGCACTCGGCTGCAACGCGGTACCGGAGTTGCGACTGTACGCTGTTTTTGATTCGCTGACGGCACTGGCTTATTGCTCGATCGCCCTCTCTTTAGTTTATTTTTCCCGCCAAGGTTCTCACCGCAAGATTTTCCGGCTGTTTGCCGTTGTTTTTTTTGCCTGGGGCGCTGCTAAATTGACGGAAGTTTGGACGCTTTGGCATTCCATATATTGGCTGTCGGTAACTCTCCAAGCTGCAAGTGCTTTGATTTCTTTGCTTTTAGCCGCAGTCGCTCTGGCCCTCATGCCGAAAGCACTTGCAGATTCGGGTTTAAATCACAAAGAAAATCTTCAACAACTGCCGTTAAAAGAGGTAGAAAAAAACCATCACCAGCATGATATCCACAAAGGAGAATTGGCAAAACCATCACTCAAATTTTCCCCTTCCGATACTATTGTCGATCGCGCTTTAGATATCAATTCGCTTAATGAACAGTTAGAAAAAGAAATTGCTGATCGCCACCGAGTTGAGGAAAAGTTGCAACTGACTCAATTTGCGATCGACCGATCGGCAGATGCGATATTCTGGATCGGGCCCGACGGTAAATTTTTGTACGTCAACGACGCTGCTTGCTCTTCATTGGGATATTCTACCGCTGAATTGCTCTCGATGACCGTGCACGACATCAATCCCGATTTTCCCCAAACTGCTTGGAGTTTGCACTGGAAAGTCTTAAAACGCTGCGGTTCGGTTAATATTGAAGTTCACCACCTCACTAAGTACGGTCGCATTTTTCCGGTAGAAATTACGATCGACCATTTGGAATTTAACGGCAAAGAATATCAGTGCGCGTTTGCTCGCGACATTAGCGAACGCAAGCGGATTGAGGCAGCTTTGCGAGAAAGGGAAGAAGAATTTAGGTCATTAGTTTCTAGCATTCCCGGTGCGGTTTACAGGTGCAGTGCTGCTGGGCGATCGAGCTTAACTTTTATCAGCAGTGGCATAGAAGCTATTTCCGGCTATCCCGCAGCTAACTTTATGCAAAAACCGGTGCAGGCTTTTCCGAGTATAGTTTATCCCCAGGACGCGGAATATATCGATAAAATTATCGCTCAGGCTATTAAGACAAAACAACCTTACACGCTCGAATATCGCCTGATTCACTGCGACGGAAATGTGCGGTGGGTTGCAGAGAAAGGTCAAGCCATTTTCAACGCAGCAGGTCACGTTTTATCCCTCAACGGTGCGATTTTTGATATGACAGAGCGCAAAGCAGCGGAGGATGCTTTGCGGCTCTCCGAGGCGATCGCCAACAACAGAGCCCAGCAGCTAGAAATCGCTCTCAAAGAACTCCGAGAAACTCAAGCTCACCTAATTCATACCGAAAAAATGTCAAGTCTCGGTCAAATGGTAGCTGGAGTAGCTCACGAAATTAATAACCCTGTCAGTTTTATCTACGGCAATATTTCCTATGCCAGCCAATATATCAGAGACTTGTTGCAGCTTGTGGAACTTTACCAAAAACACTATCCTCAGCCCGTGGTAGAAGTTCAAGAATGTATTAACAATATCGATTTAGAATTTCTGAGAGAAGATTTACTAAAAATATTATCTTCGATGAAAATGGGAGCCGATCGCATTCGCGAAATAGTTCTGAGCTTGCGAAACTTCTCGCGTTTAGACGACTCGGTAAAAAAACCTATTAACCTTCACGAAGGCATAGATAATACCCTCTTAATATTGCACAACAAACTTCGAGCCAGAGGCGACTATCCAGAAATAACAGTAATCAAAGATTACGGTCAACTCCCTTTAATAGAATGTTACCCAGGTCAGCTCAATCAGGTATTTATGAATCTGCTTAGCAACAGTATTGACGCCTTGGAAGATGCTTGCAACCAAAAAAGGCGAGCGGCAGTCGGCGGCGACGATTGGAAACCAACTATCAGCATTCGCACAGAAGCCCTGAACGAAAATAGTATTTGCATCCGCATTGCGGATAATGCGATCGGCATGACAGAAGACGTGCGTAGCCGATTATTTGACCCATTTTTCACGACTAAACCGATGGGAAAAGGCACTGGTTTAGGGTTAGCCATCAGTTACCGAATTGTCGCTGAAAAACACGCCGGAGCCTTGAGCTGCCGTTCCACCGTAGGAGAAGGTACGGAATTTGCGATCGAGATTCCTTTATGAATTAGTGCGACGGAAGTATCCAGACTGTGGCAGAAGTTATCGATCACTATAAAATGTCAAGTGGGCTGTAAAAAAAATTTAATTTTCAAGAAAAATCCAAAAATTGGCTATAAATTACCAAGGTAATAATCAACATGGGAGTGAAATCGTAAATTCTGTACCTCGACCTAAAGTTGAGTAGACTTCTAGTATACCAGAGTGTTTCTCAACTACAATCTGCCGTGCGATCGCCAAACCCAATCCCGTGCCTTTACCCACGCCTTTAGTTGTAAATAAGTGATCAAAAATATTAGCTTTTATCTCATCTGCTATCCCTGGCCCGTTGTCAGAAATGCGAATCAACACCCACTCCTTAGACTGTCTTTCCGTGCGAATCGTGATGCAATAGGCTGGGGCTTTAATCTTCTCTAAACTCGGTTCCCGATTAGATTCTTCCAGTGCATCAATCGCATTCGCCAATATATTCATAAACACCTGATTTAATTGTCCGGGGAAGCAATCAACTGATGGCAAGTTCCCGTACTCTTTCACAACTTCAATCGCTGGACGCTGTTCGTTCGCTTTCAATCTGTGTTTGAGAATCAAAATCGTACTGTTAATTCCGTCATGAATATTGAAAGGAACTTTGTAATCTTTGTCGGATCGGGAGAAGGTACGAAGACTGGTGCTGATACCTTGAATGCGATCGCACCCGACTTGCATCGAATTCAACATTTTGGGTAAATCTTCTACGAGATATTCAATGTCAAGTTCTTCTGCTATTTGCTCGATGTCATCTCCAGGATGGGGAAATTTTTCTTGGTAAAGTTGCAGGTATTTGGTCAGATCTTTGACGGCGGCGATCGCTTCATGAATATTGCCAGAAATAAAACCGACTGGATTATTAATTTCATGGGCAACCCCGGCCACTAAGTTCCCCAACGCCGACATTTTTTCGCTTTGCACTAATTGCAGTTGAGATTGTTCCACCTGGTGAGCGTAGTCCTGGGCTTGCTGATACAATCGCGCATTTTCTAGGGAAATGGCAGCCTGAGTGCAGAGGAAGTTGAGGACGAGCAGACGATCGCGAGTAAACACTCCTTTCGTCGAGCTATGTTCGAGATAAAGTATCGCAACTAAGTTCCCGCGATCGAGAATCGGAGTACATAACATACTCTGAGAGTGATACTGGAGCGTACAGTCATTCATTAAACCCGGAATATCGGTCTTGCCACCTTCAATAACCACAGTTTCCCGAGTATGTTTGACATAATAAATTAGCTTGAGCGGAATCACCGCCGAGCCATCTATAGGTTGGGTTTGCAGCAGGGTGGTGGGTGTCTGGTTATCTGGATTGAGGTGAGTTATTGCTCGGATTTGCCATTCATCCTGATGGGGGAGTAGCAAAGCACAAGTTTCTGCCCCTGAAGTTTTCAAAATAATTTGATTGAGGGTGCCGAGCAATTCATCAATCTGAATTTTACTGGATAAAGCTTGAGCAGCTTGCACAATAGAGGCAAAATCAAGGGCATGGGAAATACTCGTGCTATTGCTGGAAGTGTACGAAGAGTGGTTAATCGTTCCCAGCGTCTCTAGGGGATTAAAGCTAAGTGTGGGCTGATTCAGGATAGGTTGAAGTAATTGGGGATAGCGTTGTTCTAGGTCTTCTATTTTGGCTTTAGCTCCCCAACGGGCATAACAGTAATACGCTTCCTGCATATAGCTGGCGGCCACTTTTTCTTTGCCCCAGTCAAGGTAGAACTTGGCAGCTAGTTCGTTGGCAAGTGCTTCTTCTTGGAGGAATTGATTTTCTTTAGCTAGTTGGATGGCGCGATCGTACAAATCTATTGCTTCTGCTTTATTGCCCAAAACCCGATGTTTTTCGGCCTCAACTAAATACCATTTATGCAAATGATTCATGGGAGCATTTTGCGCCCACTGTTGCAGAGGAGTTTGATGGGTTTGTACCCGATCGAGAATTTCAGCTCGATCGGTTTCTAGCTGTGTGGGGAAAAGTGCTAGGTGTGTCAGAGCAGCATAGAAATGGAAAATGGGAACATAAACCAATCCCGATAATGCCATCAAATACAGCTTGACTTGGCAAATGTAGTTTAAGGCAGCCGGATAATTGCCATAAGAGTAGGCAAGCAGCAGTTTGTAAATATAAACAAGAGCGAGCCCAGTAAGATCGTTGTCCCGATGATGCTTAGGAATCATCACCGTTTCATCGTAGGCATCACCAATTAAGCAATCCGACAGAATACGAGTTTCCCTCAAGTTCTGCACTGCCTGCTGCGTTATATCCAAATAAGTCTGGGCAGAATATTGTTTAGTCTGCACTAAGACAGCCCTGTAACCTGCTATTTCTGGCTCCCAAGTTTCCAGTTCTACCCCACCAAAAAGGTTAGCACTGAAGTAAGTGATCAAGCAGTAGCCAGCGTTGAGAAAATCACCAGTTTCCATACCAGCCGCATAGCCATCTTTAACTGTCAGCATCATTGCCCTCAGAGATTCCTGACGATGCTGAATAAAGCCGCCAAAAAGAAGTAGAACTGTACACTTGAATTCCCGCACATTAAATCCGTCAAGCAAGTTCAGTGACAATCGCCCAAAGCTATAGCCCGTTTCCACTTCTTCTAAAAAGGCACAGAGTACCATAGCGTGAATCGCATACCCTACCGTTGATGCGGGTGTATTCCCAAAGGAGAGCGATAAACTCACCATCGTCGCGCTCAGTATAGGCATTAATCCGGGCATTCCCTGGAAGACAGGTGCAAATAACATTCCTAACAGCTCCATGGCTGCCTGAGTTTGGCGATCGCTCATTACAGGTAGATCGATTAGTTCCTCAATCCTTCTGCCGCTTTGTTGGCCCGCTAGAGTCTGTAGCGCTTTACTAATTTTGGCTTCGTCAGGTGCAGTGGGGAGTTCAACCCCTAATTGCAAGAGTGCATCTCTTGCCACTGCGATCGCTTCTAACAACTTGCTCTGGGCTGTCTGTGCGACGATTTGAATTTTGTAAATTTTGATTTTGTCTAAAATCGTCTGAGCTTCTTGTAACACCAGTGCTGCCATCTGTTCCATGCAGTCAAGATCGGCATTCAAATAGGCGGCTTCGGCAGCAGCAACATAAAGATTTATGGTCAATTCATATTGAGCTTGCCAGCAGTTGACTGTCAGTAGCTCAATTCCCGTTTGTAGATAGATATTTGCCGCACTATAGGCTGTAGAATTTCTAGCTTTCTGTCCGGCTTTTAAGTTAAGTTGAGCTAAAGTTTCCCGTTCACTTTGTTGAGTAAATAACTGTTCTCCTTGGTTCAAATGCCTGACAATATCAAATAGTTTTTCCTCTTGCTGTATTTCAGAGGAATTTTGTAGAAGCAATTGTCCAATTTTGAGATGGGTTGCTTTTTTCTCTGAATCTGGAATGAGTGAATATGCCGCTTGTTGGACGCGATCGTGCAGGAATTTATAATTTGCATTAGCCGCAGCTTGGTTAACCGTGGCGATCGCGTCACTTTGGGTGAAGAATTTATAGATTTCGGTGGTGGGGACGAGCAAGCCTTCTTGCAGGGCTTTCCACAAATCTGCCGCCGTTTCTTCAAATAATTTTTCTGAAGCGATCGCCAAAGTAGCTATATCAAACTGCGCTCCAATACAAGCTGCCAACTTTAACCCAGACTGAGTTGCGATCGGCAATTTTTGCAATTGCAGTGCCATAAACTCCACCACATCATCGGTGAGCGCTAAAGCTCGGACTTGAGCAATATCGCACTGCCAATACCGTATATTCCAATCAAAGGTAATCAGTTCATCGTCATGTAATGCCTTAAGGAACTGCGTAGCAAAGAAAGGATTACCCTTAGTTTTTTGATACACCAAGTGTGTTAATGGTTGAGCTAAGGCGCGATCGCAATTCAGCGTATTTGCTACCAACTGATTCATATCCGCTAAACTCAACGGTTGCAGCGTAATCGTATTCACCGTCGCCCCTGCTTTAACAATCTCATCCACCGTCAAGATAAACGGATGAACCGGGGACACTTCATTATCCCGATAAGCACCCAATACCAAGAGATGCCCCGTATCTTGGATCAACAGTTGTAATAACTTTAGGGATGCTGAATCTGCCCACTGCAAATCGTCCAAAAATATCACTAACGGATGTTCTTTTGTGGTAAACACTTGCACAAATTTTTGCATCAGCAGATTGAAGCGATTCTGTGCTGCGCTTCCCGATAGTTCTGGGGCAGGGGGTTGAGTACCAATGATGCGTTCTAATTCAGGAATTACCTCGATCAAGACTTGCCCATTGTCTCCAACTGCTGACAGAATCCTGGTTTTCCAGCTTTGTAACTGAGCGTCCGATTCTGATAGCAATTGTCCCATCAAATCCCGGAAGGCTTGCACAAAAGCCGAAAAGGGAATATTCCGCTGAAATTGGTCGTATTTGCCTTTAATAAAATAACCGCGCTGACGAACAATTGGCTTATGAACTTCATTCACTACTGCGGTTTTGCCAATCCCAGAAAATCCTGCCACTAGCATCATTTCTGTACAGCCAGCGCTGACTCTTTCAAATGCCGCTAATAGATTATCAACTTCAGTTTCTCTACCGTATAATTTTTCGGGCATTAGGAAACGGTCTGTAATATCCCGCGTTCCCAATCCAAACGTCTCCATGTTACCTGTTTTTTGTAATTGAGCCAGACCAATCTCTAAATCGTGCTTCAATCCCAAGGCACTTTGATAGCGTTTTTCGGCATTTTTTGCCATCAGCTTCATCACAATATCCGAAACCACCTGCGGGATTTCTTGGCTGTTTATTGCAGGAGGTTGTTTGGCAATATGGCAGTGAACCAACTCCATCGGGTCGTCACATTCAAATGGCACTTTTCCGGTCAGTAGTTCGTAAAAAGTGACGCCCAGAGAATAAAAGTCGGTGCGGTAGTCTATGCCTCGGTTCATTCGTCCAGTTTGTTCGGGAGAAATATAGGCGAGGGTTCCTTCTAAAACGTTGGGATTTTGAATTTCTTGAGTTTCTCTTGGCAGTAGGGAGGCGATGCTAAAGTCAATCAGTTTGACTTGTTTAGTTTCGGGATGTATTAGAACGTTAGCTGGCTTAATATCTTTGTGGATGACTCTGTTTCGGTACAGTCCGTCAAGAATGTCAGTTATTTGAATGGCTATTTCCAAGATTTCTACTAGAGTCAGCGATCGTTCTTGGGCGTAGTCTCGCAGAGAAATACCGCCACAATCCTCCATTACTAGGGCATAGCTGTGGCGATAGGATTCCAAATTGTAGGGTTCAACGACTCCAAGTAGACGTAGATTTTTGGCGATAGTATACTGGTTGCGGAATTGCAGCAGTTCGCTGAAGCTGGGATAGTCTCGATTTAATAGTTTGATGACAACCGGAAACTGGTCTGTTTCTCGGATGGCTCGATAAACTAGGGTTCTCGAACCACAGTATAATTGCTCAACCAGATTATATCCAGAAATTCGGTTTGTCAAATCCACTGCGGTACTCCTCTGGATTACTCCATCTCAGACATTGACTCTTGTAAGTAAGTATACACTTTTATTTGTCGAGTCTAACGATGATTTAACAGCGACGAACTCCAGCAGACAGACTCTACCGCTTCTACTCTTTCTAACTTTTGAACATAAAGATTGCCATCTATCAAGATAATATTATCCTTTGAGAGGCAATAAAATTGTAAACTCCGTCCCTACTCTTAATACAGAATTTACCTCGATCGCCCCTCCATGTTTCTCAACCACAATTTGACGAGCGATCGCCAATCCCAACCCCGTCCCTTTCCCTACCCCCTTGGTAGTAAATAATTCATCAAAAATCTTCTCTCGCACTACTTCACTCATGCCCACACCGTTATCTTTGATGCAAATTATTGCTTGTTTTTTATCCCGAAACCAGTCGGTTTTAATGGTAATTTGATTGGTCATTTCTGCATAAACTCGTCCTTGATTGGATTCATCCAAAGCATCTATTGCATTACCTAACAAATTCATAAATACTTGATTCAACTGTCCGGCATAACACTCCACTTGTGGCAAATTGCCGTATTCCTTAATCACTTTGATTTCCGGACGAGTTTCGTTAGCCTTGAGCCGATGTTTCAGGATCATAATGGTGCTATCGATGCCATCGTGGATATTACAAGCTACGGGATAGTTAGTATCAGCACGGGAGAATGTCCGTAGACTGGTACTAATATCCCGAATCCGCTTCACGCCTTCCCGCATCGAACCTACTAATTTCGGTAAATCTTCACGGATGTAGTCAAGATCGATGTTCTCGATTTCGTCTTGAATCTCTGGATCAAGTTGGGGATATTTTTCTTGATACAAATCGAGCAATCCAAACAAATCTTTGATCTGATCTAAGGCTGGTTGAATATTACCAACCAGAAAACCAACCGGATTATTAATTTCGTGAGCAACCCCAGCCACTAAGTTTCCCAACGCTGACATTTTTTCGCTTTGAACTATTTTTATTTGTGCTTGTTTGAGATCGGTTAATGCTTGTTGAGATTCTTGATACAAACGGGCATTTTCTAAGGAAATAGCAGCTTGAGAAGCCAGCAGATTTAGCACTTCAACCCGATCGCTCGTAAACGCCCCTACCGTCAGGTTATTTTCTAGATATAAAACTCCTATCAACTGCCCCTGATTAAGAATTGGAATACAAAGAACACTTGTCGGCTGATTTTTTTGAATGTAAATATCGCCCGCAACCTGGGAACTTACCCTAGCATCGACTATTACCAAAGGTTTCAAACTACGCTTGACAGTGTTAACAAAACTAATCGCTACATTCTGACTTGATTCTAGCGGTATTGATGGTAATAGCTCAGGTTCATCTCCCTCTTCTAAAAGAGCCACTACCTGTAAATACTGTTTTTGTTTGAGCAATAAGACACACTTAGTTGCCCCAGCATTCGCGATCGCTATTTTTAAAAGAGTAGTCAGGAGTTTATCTAGTTCAATCTCCCCAGAAATGGCTTGAGAGGCTTGGATCAGAGTAGGCAAATCGAGAAATTCAGAGTTGCTGCTAGAAGAGTGAGTAGAAGTAATCGTTCCCCGGGCGATGGTTTCCTTAAAGGAACTAAAGGATTGAGGTTGCTGAAGGATAATACTGAGTAGGCGAGGATAACGTTTTTCCAAATCGTCAATTTTGGCTTTAGCTCCCCATCGGGCATAACAATAATAGGCTTCAATCATGTAGGCTTGAGCAACTTTTTCTTTGCCCCATTCCAAGTAGAACTTGGCAGCTAATTCGTTGGCGAGGGCTTCTTCGTTGATGAATTTATGATCTTGAGCGAGTCGGATGGCGCGATCGTACATTTCAAGTGCATCTGCTTTATTGCCCAAAACCCCCTGCCGTTCTGCTTCAACCAAATACCATTTATGCAGATGATTCATGGGAGCATTTTGCGCCCACTGGTACAGAGTCGTTTGATGGATTTCCACAGAGGCAAGAATGGAAGCTTGCTCGGTTTCTGGCTGTGTGCGGAAAAGTGCCAGGTGTGTCAAGGCTGCATAAAAATGGAAAATGGGAACAAGAATTAATCCCGATACTGCCATCACGCACTCTTTGGCTGAGTTAATGTAGTTTAGAGCAGCCGGATAATTACCAAAGGAATAGGCAAGCAGTAGTTTGTAGACGTAGACAAGAGCGATCGCACTGAATTCACGATCCTGATAGTGCTTAGGAATCATTACCGTTTCATCATAGGCTTCGCCGATTAAGCAATCCGACAGAGTACAAACTTCCCTCAAGTTCTGCAACATCTGCCGCTCCATATGCAAATAAGTCCGAGCCGAATATTGCTTCACCTGAGCCAAGGTAGCACTGTAGACTGCAAGTTCCGCTTCCCAAGTATCCAGTTCTACCCCACCGAAAAAGTTGATGTAGCTGTAAGTAGCTATGTTGTAGCCAGCGTTCAGAAAATCGCCAGTTTCCATGCCAGCTATAAAGCCCTCTTTCAGCGTTGGTATCCCTGCCCTCATAGCATTTTGATGATGCTGAATAAATGCCCCAAACATATTATGAGTAATGCACTTAAATTCTCGTGCATTGACCCGATCGAGCAATGAGAGGGCCAATTTACCAAAGCTATAGCCCGTTTTTGCCTCTCCCAAAAAGGCACTTAATACAAGTCCATGAATCGCATAGCCCACTGTTGATGCGGGTGCATTCCCAAAGGAGAGCGATAAACTTACCATCGTGGAGCTCAGTAGGGGCACTAAGCCTGGAATTCCTTGGAGAATGGGTGCAAATAACATTGCCAATATGGGCATAGCTGCCTGAGTCTGAGGATCTCTCATCACAGGCAGATCGATTAGTTCCTCAATTTTTCTGCCGCTGAGTTGGCCCGCCAGGCTCTGTAGCGCTTTACCAATCAAGGCTTCGTCAGCTTCGGTGGGGAGTTCAACCCCCAATTGCCAGAGTGCATCTCTTGCTACTGCAATCGCTTCTAACGTCTTGCTTTGTGCTGTCTGTGCGACGATTTGAATTTCGTAAATTTTGATTTTGTCTAAGATTGTCTGTGCATTCTCTAACACTTGTGCTGCCATCTTTTCCATGCCATCAAAGTCAGCATTCAAATACGCGACTTCAGCAGCAGCAACATAGAGTTTTAGGGTCAATTCATACTGACTCTGCCAGCAGTTGGCTGTCAGTAGCTCAACCCCCACTTGTAGATAAACTCTGGCTGCCGTGTAGGCAGTAGAATTTCTGGCTTTACAACCGGCTGCCAAGTTTAGTTTAGCTAAGGCTTCTCGTTCGCTAGGTTGGGTGATTAACTCAATTCCTAGATTCAAATGTCCGACAATATCAAACAGTTTTTCTTCTTGCTCTATTTCGGCACAATTTTGCTGGAGTAACTGTCCTATTTTGAGATGAGTGGATTTTTTCTGTGAATCGGGAATTAACGAATATGCGGCTTGCTGGACGCGATCGTGTAAAAATCGATAAGTGGGATTAGCTGAAGCCTTGAAAACTTCATCACTATCCGATTCCGTAAAGAACTTATAGATTTTGGTCGTGGGAATCACCAAACCTTCCTGTAATGCTTTCCATAAAGCCGTAGCCATCATTCCAGCAGATTTCTCACTGACAATTACTAACGTATTCAAATCAAACTGTGATCCTATACAAGCAGCTAAGGTGAGAACATACTGAGTTCCTTTGGGCAGCTTCTGCAATTGCAACGCCATGAATTCAACGACATCATCAGTGATAGCTAAGGCTTTCACTTGGGCAATATCACACTGCCAATGCCGAATCTCCCAGTTAAAGCTAATTAGCTGCTCGTCATGTAATGTCTTGAGAAACTGAGTTGCAAAGAAAGGATTACCCTGAGTTTTTTGATAGACTAATCTTGTCAAAGGTTGGGCAAGTGATGATTCGCAATTCAGCGTATCCGCCACCAACAAATTCATATCTAGTTCGCTTAACGGTTCCAAAGTAATTGTATTCACTGTTGCCCCCGTTTTAACTATCTGATTCACTCTTAAGATAAATGGATGCACTGGCCAAACTTCATTATCTCGATAGGCCCCCAATACTAATAAATATCCTGTATCGAGCATCAATAATTGTAGCAAATTCAGGGAGGCTGAATCCGCCCATTGCAAGTCATCCAAAAACATCACTAAAGGATGTTCTTTGCTGGTGAAAAGTTGCACAAATTTCTGCATGAGCAGATTAAATCGATTTTGGGCGGCACTTCCTGACAATTCTGTTGCAGGAAGTTGATCGCCAATTATGCGTTCTAACTCAGGAATCACGTCAATCAAGACTTGTCCGTTGTCTCCTACTACTTCTAAAATCTTGGTTTTCCATGTTTGCAGTTCGGTATCCGATTCTGATAGTAATTGACCCATTAAGTCGCGGAAGGCTTGCACAAACGCACTGAAGGGAATGTTGCGTTGAAATTGATCGTATTTGCCTTTGATAAAATAACCGCGCTGACGGACAATGGGTTTATGAACTTCATTGACAACGGCGGTTTTCCCAATTCCTGAAAAACCTGCTACTAGCATCATTTCTGTTGACCCCAAGCTGACTCGCTCAAAGGCAGCTAATAGTTGATCAACTTCTTTTTCTCTACCGTAGAGCTTTTCGGGGATAGTAAAGCGATCGCAAATATCTCGCTTTCCGAGTTCAAAAGATTCTATCTGGGCTGTTTTTTGTAATTGAACTAAACACATCTCTAAATCGTGCTTGAGTCCTAATGCACTTTGATAGCGTTTTTCGGCATTTTTTGCCATCAGCTTACTGACAAGTTGCGATAAAATTAAGGGAATTTCAGGATTAATTTGATGGATCGGTATCGAGTGTTTAGCGAGGTGACAATGCACCAATTTCATCGGGTCATCAGAGATAAATGGCAAATTTCCTGTCAACAATTCATAAAAAGTCACACCCAGGGAATAAAAGTCGCTACGATAGTCAATGCCTCGATTCATCCGTCCTGTTTGTTCTGGGGAGAGATAGGCTAATGTTCCTTCTAAGATATTGGGATTCTGTATTTCTTGGGTTTCTCGTGGTAGGAGGGATGCAATACTAAAGTCAATTAGTTGAATTTGTTTTGTGTCTGGATTAATGAGAATATTAGCGGGTTTAATATCTTTGTGAATGACTCGGTTTTGGTAGAGATAGTGGATAATGTCTGTTAGTTGTATGGCGAGTTGGAGAAATTCTGCTAAAGGTAAAGCTTGAGATGATTGGGTTTGATTTGTTGCTGTTTTGAGATAAGTAGGTAGGGAGACTCCGCCAAAGTCCTCCATTACTAGGGCATAGCTATTCTGGTATACTTCGAGCGTCAGCGGTTTGACGATGTGAGGGAAATCTAGATTTTTGGCAATGGTATATTGGTTGCGAAACTGGACGAGATCGTTGAAGGGGGGGTATTCGTTTCGCAGCAGTTTGAGGACGACTGGGTATTGGTCACGGGTACGGATGCCTCGATAGACTAGGGTGCGTGTACCTACATAAAGTTGCTCTGTAATCTGATAACCTGACAAATTGGCGCTCGCATCCATAGCTCGTTGCTTCTCTGTTATACAAGAGTTAAATTAAAACCTTCCATTCCATTGTATTTTATTATTTGACAAAGATACCGATCGCAAACTCTGCACCTTCGCTAGGGACAGAATTAACTGTAATTTTTTCCCAATGTTTATCAACTATTATTTGACCAAAAGCAAGTTAGTCACAAGCATCCGGATTCATCTATTTACCTTTGACAAAAGCTGCCCATCCTGAGCGCAACCCCCTGGACTCATTCCTTTGTAGGCTCAGGAGGGGACCAATCTCAAATCTCAAATCTCAACTTTCAAATCGCATGACGTGCGAGCGCTAATCCTAAACGAGTTTCTTTCCCTACTCCGCACTATTGGGGCTATGTTATGTATAGTATGGTTGCGTAAGTTGTGATGTATCAACAAACCATAATTTGTAATTTTTAACCGCAAATATACGCAGATAAACCAGGATATAGAGTTGAGCTTATCTGCGTATATTGACTTAAATCTGCGGTTTTATTATTCTTTATTCCCCGTAGTGGCCCCCGACCACCTTACCCCGAAACACAACATAATTGTAAATGTTGTAAAAAATCATAATCGGGAGCAGAACGCCCATGAACACAATCATAAATACCAGGGCGCTGGGCGAAGCTGCGGCTTGGTAAATCGTGATTTGCGAGGGAATAATATAGGGAAAAACAATCAACCCCAAGCCGATAAAACTGAGCAAAAAAATCAGAATTGTCCAGACAAATGGCGTGCGTTCTTCTTTGTTTGCGAGACTTTTCAGCAGCAGTCCCACCAACAGCACCCCCAGCAAAGGAATCGCGGCAAAGACATAAACTAGCGGTTTCTCAAACAACCTGGATCTAGCACTTTCGTAAAAAATCGGAGTGGCGAGCGTAATTAAAACCGCTCCGATTAAAGTCGTTACTGCCGCAATTTTAGCCGTGCGATAGTGATTTGTTTGCAGTTCGCCCTCCGTTTTCATAATTAGATAGGTTGAACCAATCAAAACATACCCTTGAATCAGCGTCAAAGCAACCAAGATCGATCGCCAATCCAGCCAATCCCAAGTAGTACCCACAAAGTGACCAGCTTCATCAACCGCAATGCCTTCGAGCACCGCACCGAGGGCAAATCCTTGAGCTAAAGCTGCTAAAAAACTGCCAGCACCAAAAGCATAATTCCAGAATAATTTGCGATTAGAATGCTCGCGGAACTCAAAGGCGACAGCCCGAAATATCAAACCAAAAAGCATCAGGCAAATCGGTATGTACAATGCCGTTAAAATCGTGCCGTAAGCGAGGGGAAATGCGCCAAACAGAGCGCCTCCCATCAACACCAGCCAAGTTTCGTTAGCGTCCCAAACGTTGCCCAAACTCGTCATTAAAATGCCCCGGCGTTCCTCGTCGGAAGCAGTCAGAGACAGGATGCCTACTCCTAAGTCAAAACCGTCTAGCATGACATATAGCAGGAGAAACAAAGCCAAAACTACAAACCAAACTTGTGGGAGAAAATGCTCCAAAGCTTGCATAAAATCTCCTATTGTTGTGCTTCTACGGGACGTTGATCGGGAATGTGTCCTGCGGGTTGACTTTCGACTGCAGGTTCATTGTCTAATCCCGGTAGCGGCAGAGTTAAATTAGGCCCTTGGCGGATAATTCTGCTGCCAAAATACAAGGCACAAACAAACAAAAAGCTGTAAACAACGGCAAAGAAACTGAGAGAAGTTAAAACATTGCTGGCGGGGATGTTTGACACCGCATCAGCAGTGCGAATTTGCCCGTATAAAGCCCACGGTTGTCTGCCGACACAGCGCACAATCCAACCCGATTCTACAGCAATATATCCCAGGGGAGCAGCTAATACCCAAGCGCGCATCAGCCCAGGTTGACTGCTAATATTTTCAGCAGAAAGTTTGCCTCGCATCCACTGAATTATACTGAACAGCATCAATCCCACAAAGAAGAATCCAATTCCGGACATGATGCGAAAACAATAGTAGATTAAACCCACCATGCGTGGTCTATCTTCGGGCTTCCATTCCTTCAATCCGAGTACGGGTTCGGAAAGTTTTTGTTTGAATTCCAGAACGTATCCTAAGCCATTGGGAATGCTCATTTCCCAGTCATTTTTTTGTGCTTTTTCATTAGGCAAAGCTAGCAAAGTCCAATCTGCTGACTCTCCCGCTGGTGAAGTTTCCCACTTAGCTTCGATTGCTGCTAATTTAGTGGGTTGATAGTGATAAACTTGTTCGGCGCTCAAATGTCCGATGTATATCTGCAAAGGTGCAACGGCGATTGCCGTCGCTATGGCAATTTTTAAAGACTTGGAAAAAAAGGCTTGGTTGCGCTTATTGAGAATGTACCAAGCGCTAATTCCCCCGATGACAAACAGCGAAGTTTCTAACGTCGCAAAAAACATATGGAGAATGCTGTTTAATGCGAACGGGTTCATAATTGCTTGAAAGTAATCGCTGACAATAAACTTGCCATTGACCATTTCTCCACCCGCAGGAGTTTGCAGCCAAGAGTTAGCGACTAAAATCCAGACTGTGGATAGGTTAGCGCCGAAGGCTACCATGATTGTAGCGAAATAATGGACGATCGGGTGAACGCGCTCCCAACCAAACAGCATAATTCCTAAAAAGCCGGCTTCTAGCATAAATGCCATTGAAGCTTCAAAGCCCAAAATGCTGCCAAAAAAGTCACCAACAGCTTCAGAAAATGGTGCCCAGTTTGTGCCAAATTGAAATTCCATCGGAATTCCTGAAGCTACTCCAATACCGAAGTTGAGGAGGTAGAGTTTAGACCAAAAACGAGCGTGGTGGTAGTAGTCGGGATTGCGAGTTTTTAGCCACATTCCTTCAACAATTACCAGATAAATCCCCATTCCAGTTGTCAGAACTGGCCACAGCATATGGAATATGGCGGTTAGCGCAAATTGCATCCGCGATAGCGCCACGGTGTTAGATAAGATATCCATCGTTATGTCCTTTAGTCAGTTCAAGAGAGGTTAGCTTGCACAAATTCCATAATGGACACTGGTTATAATGTAGTGTAAAAATTTGTGACATTTTGTAGAGTTGGCAATTTTTAAGGTTTTATACAGATTTCGGTTGTATTTTCTTGTATGTTAAAATAGGTAGATTATGATTTGCCGTTGGTGGGGGCGGGTTTATGAGATTGTGGGTTTTAGGCATTTATTGTCGGTGAACCCCCCCCTACAAGATTTATGTTCGGTGATGGAAAGATTATCTTAGCGAACCGTGACTGTATAAGTCAGTTTAAAGGGTTTAAAATTAGCTTTGTTTTGGGCTGTTCCGCTCAATTCAAGTTCGTAAATCCCTGCCTTGGGAAACACGATATCAGCTCCCGGAATCCCTTGATATTTCTCCGCAGATATGGCTTTCAAAGGCGGCTGCATCAGCGGCTTATCCCCATCTTTGCGCTCTTTCGGATAAACAGCCAATTTGCAATTACACTGCTCTAGTGGGATAATTTGACCGCCCCTGCGAGTTAGGGCAAACCACACTCTCGCAGGCTGTCCGGCGCGGGGGTTGTGGTTGGGTTCTAGGTGAAAGGTCGCTGCTACATCTCCTGATACTTCGACTTCGTGCGCCAAAACTGAAATCGAGTTTAAGTGCGAGGCACTGGGAATTGCTGCTTCAATTAGCAATCCCAAAAAAACTAACAATCCCAAACTTTTACTTTTGTTTGACAGGCGAAACATAAAACTTCTCCAGTGATAAAATTGACCAAAATAAGCGCGATCGCACAAACATAACTAACACCACAACCACCGCTAACACCGCTGTCAGCAGTTGATTGTGCAACTTCCATTCAAAACCGCCGAGATAGTGGGAACCGATGAGTGCCGCGTGTACAGCGCACAGCAGGAAAGCTGGAACGCTTAACAGGTGAAGCATTCGCCACAGTTTGCCTAAAAAATTTTGAATACGATCGCAACTTGTAACCGCCGCCGGCAACATCAAAATTAGGGCCGTCATCCCAGCCACCATTCCCAACTGGTGCTGCGGCAACATAAAATATAGCGCGTCAAAATTCCATTTCAGCGTATGATCCAGCATATGAAACGTGTGTGCGAGTGCTAAGACAAACGCGCCCACACCCAAGGCGCGGCGGTAGCGCAGCAGTTGCGGCAAAAACTTGCTAACCGGACGCGCCAACAGTGCTAGCATCAAGCACAGCAGCGCTGCGTGGCCTGTGAAATCGACCATTTCATCGGTTCGCAGCAAGGTAAGAATCCCGATCGCCACCGTCACCCACCCACCCGCACGAAACAGTTGACTGCGCTTGTCCGCGCTCAATCTGCCAGCAAAAAAACCCACTCCCAGCATAGTTGGCAGTGTGCCGAGTCCAAAAGCCAGCATCGTCGCCGCACCCAAAACCGGGTTTCCGGTTTCCGCCGCCTTAATCTGCGCCGCGTAGAGGAAACCGCAGGGAATCAAACCCCAAAGCAAACCCAAAGCAACCGGCACCCACCATTTTTTTTGTGCCGAAAGCTTGCTCATTGCTTGTCCGACTCGATCGTGCGACATTGGGTGCAGCAGCGGCAATCTGGGCAGCAAGTTCGGTTTAATTTGCACTACTCCGAACCAAATCAGCATCGTGCCCGTCAGAAGTGCGATCGCGCGTCGCAATTCGCTACCCGTACCTGCCAAAAGTCCGCCAGCAATTAACACTGATCCCAGCCCGCCAATTGCAGCACCAACCAAAGCGTAAGCAGCAATTCTCCCCAAATTTAGCAGCAAATGAAAGCGGAAAGCAGCTAATTTATCGTTGCCGGAATTAGAAAGAGAAAACGCCATTGTCAGCGGGCCACACATCCCCGCGCAGTGACCGAAACTGCCGAGAAATCCCAAAGCGCTAATTAGCAGCAGGTCTAGCATTTTGCTGTTTTTTTCCCAAACAACGCCATCAAGATATTGACAAGATTTTCTTTTGCTATTGCACGCTTTTTTCTTGATTTTTTACAAAAATTTATCTCATTCGATCGCTTTTGTCAAAAGACAAGTTGTCAAACTTCTCTCAGGCCTCACCCATATCAAAAATGACTGATGACTAATAACTACTTTTGTTCTGGATGCGCCGCCGCCGGCGAAGCTGCACCCATTTGATTTATAGCAGCAATTAGCTGATAAAGTCGCCCTAAATCCCGCTGGTTGAAATGCAAAGTCAGGCGCGGCAGCTCGAAAGTTGCATCTCCTATTTCCGGTTCCAAAGCTTGACTTTTTTCAATTTTTCCGGTGACAACAATATCGCTAAAGTCAGTATTTAGCCGATCGACATTCTCCTCAGAAAGCTCTGTTTTCAAGCGAATTACCAATTTTTCGCGCACGTAGCGGCAGGAGTGATAAACCAGATAAAAACTACCGATCGCCTCGCAAGCGACATTTATATCATCAGTAATCGTATATAGGCTGCGATCGTCGGGTGAAATCAAACCCCGACCGCGCAATTGTTTTTGCACAAAATAATTCCAATCAAGCCAATAATCTCCTCCCGGTCGATCGATCAATACCACAGGAGCCGGCCCGAACTTGCCAGTTTGAGTCAAAGTCAGACACTCAAAAGCCTCGTCCAGAGTGCCGAAACCGCCCGGAAACAGAGCCAAAGCATCGCTCTCCCGGAGAAAAAATAACTTGCGAGTGAAAAAATATTTAAAATTGAGCAATTTGGGATCGCCCGCAATGAAAGGATTAGAACTCTGCTCGAAAGGTAACTGAATGTTGAGCCCAAAAGAACGTTCAGCAGTCGCCCCCTCGTTCCCCGCCTGCATAATCCCGCCGCCGCCGCCAGTAATCACCATAAACCCCTGCTGGGCGATCGCCCGCGAAAAGTCTCTGGCCATCAAATATTCCGCAGATTGCGGTGACACCCTCGCCGAACCAAAAATCACAATTTTGCGAACGTGTCGGTAAGGATAAAACAGCTCAAAAGCGCTCTCCATATCTCGGAGCGACGCCGCAATAATTTTCCAGTCAAGGCGATCGAGATCCTCTCCAGTCATTTGCACTATAGTAGAGAGCGATCGTTCGATCCACTCAGAGTGCTTCAACATTGGGAAGCGATCGATCAAATCGATCAATTCAGCTTGGAGGGACTCAAAACCTTGACCAGACCCAGAAGAAATCATGAATTTTTCCGAAACGGTAACTATTTGTCGCTACTAAAAATTAAGGGGCAAGCTAAATTTAGAAGCTAATAGCGACCAGCAAATTGCCCTGGTGGCCACTAATAACTTTTCCAGTAGCTTTGCCCCGGTTCTGAAGCGAGTTAGCTTTCGCGGCCCAAAAAGAACAGCGCGAAACCGCTCGCAGTTGGGTTAAATGTACTTTTCCAGAGTGTTGGCCAGAGTAGTTTTCGGAACTGCCCCAACCACCATATCCACCCGTTGACCGCCCTTAAATATCATCAGCGTCGGAATGCTGCGGATACCGTATTGGCTGGCCACGTTAGGATTCTCGTCGGTATTAACTTTTACTACCTTGACCTGCCCTTCATATTGTTGAGCAATTTCGTCTACGACGGGTGCCACCATCCGACAGGGCCCGCACCAGGGAGCCCAAAAATCCACTAGAACTGGAACTTCGCTATCGAGCACTTCCTGCTTAAAGGTAGAGTCGGTTACTTGCGCGGCTGCTGACATCCCTAGCCATCCTTGTAAATACTATTTCTCGGATAACAAGTCTAGCAAAAAATGTAACCACTTGCGTCAATCGATTTTAGATTTTAGATTTTAGATTAAAGAATTGAAGCATTGACCCCACGGATAAATTCCGGGGGCAAGTTTCATCGGATACAGGTTTTTTATTTCTCGACGGATGAATCCGGGGGCTTGTATCCTGGATGATGAAGGTCAACGATTTTAAGAGAAGGCTTCTGAAGGAAGAAGCAAGAGGGAAGACGGTAGAAGGAAGAAGGCACAAGGTTTCTGAAGGCACAAGGCACTTATGTTTCCGAAGGCACTTATGTTTCCGAAGGCAGAATACACTTATGTAGAAGAAAAATTCTCCCACTCCCCGACTCTCCCACTCTCTCACTCTGGGCCTCTCCGGAGCTAAAAGCCTCAGTCCTGTATCTAGTAAGCAAGAGCCAAGATTTCCGGCAAAAAAGGAACCGCCCGAACAGTAGTCCGGGCGGAGTGTGGTGTGAGGAGTGAACGGAAACATTCGTCTCCGCTTCTTCTATTGTGACATCTCCTTCTCGATAATTCCACAATATTCTGTAAATTTCGAGACTCTTGAACAAATTTTGTCAAGGTATGCTGGTATTTAATCGGTAAATCTACTTACCCATGCCCAACTGCTGAGCTTTTTGATAGACTTTACCCTCGGTCAGCAGAGAAGGAGCAATTACCACCTCCACTTGCTGCATCTCCTTAAGATCCTTAGCGCCCAAGGTACCCATGCTAGTTTTCAGAGCTCCGAGCAAGTTGTGCGTACCGTCATCTAGCACCGCAGGCCCCCGCAAAATTTGCTCCAAAGTACCCGTAGTCCCCACGCGAATGCGAGTGCCTCGCGGCAAAACCGGGCTGGGAGTCGCCATCCCCCAGTGAAAGCCGCGGCCAGGAGCTTCGGCGGCCCTGGCAAAGGGCGAACCAATCATCACTCCATCGGCACCACAGGCAATGCACTTGCAGATATCGCCGCCAGTAATTAAACCGCCGTCAGCAATCACCGACACATATTTGCCAGTTTCGCGATAGTAGTCGTCCCGCGCGGCGGCGCAGTCTGCTACCGCTGTGGCTTGGGGAACGCCGACACCCAATACGCCCCTAGATGTGCAAGCAGCCCCCGGCCCAATGCCCACGAGAATGCCCGCAGCGCCAGTTTTCATTAAATTCAGGGCGACTTCGTAGGTCACGCAGTTACCCAAAATTACTGGGATCGGCATTTCTTGACAGAATTGAGTCAAATCTAAAGATGAGATCGATTCAGGGGAAAGGAAAGCTGTCGAGACTACAGTTGCTTGCACAAAAAATATATCGGCTCCCGATTCAGCAACCGCCCGGCCGTATTTGCTCGCACCGGCCGGTGTACCGCTGACGGCGGCAATCCCTCCTCCTGCTTTAATTTCTTTAATTCTGAGCTCGATTAATTCTGGCTTGATGGGTTCGGCATAAAGTTCCTGCATCAGGGAAACAAATTCGTGGTTCCCCACACTGGCGATGCGCTCTAATATTGGCTGGGGGTCGGCATAGCGGGTTTGAATTCCTTCTAGGTTGAGCACGCCCAGTGCTCCCAATTCCGACAGCAAAATGGCCATGCGGACATCGACTACTCCGTCCATTGCGCTGGCGATAATCGGGATTTCTCGATCGATCCCGCCAATCTGCCACTTGGTATCTGCCAAACTCGGATCGAGGGTGCGCTGTCCTGGTACGAGCGCGATTTCATCTATGCCGTAAGCTCGGCGAGCACTTTTGCCCCGCCCAATTTCAATATTCACGCTGTTTCACTTCCACAATGTATTTAAATTAGAGTAACAAAATCGTAGCCTGTCAGCAGGTAGCGATCGCACGCCTGTCTTTCAAAAAAGCTCGGCACTGATTCTGATTGTATTCTGATTATATGAAATCGAAGGGGATACTTTTCCTCAGCAACGGCCACGGGGAAGACTCGATTAACTGTCAAATTCTCAAAGCTTTGAGAGTATCTGGCGCGGATGTTGATGTCTCGGCAATGCCGATTGTAGGTGACGGGGCTGCTTACGCGCGATCGACCGTGCCAATTATTGGGCCCACCAGTCAAATACCGTCTGGGGGAGTTTTTTACATGAGTCCCCTGTTTTTCCTCAAAGATATTGGGGCGGGGCTGATTGCTTTGACTTGGCAGCAATTGCAAGCTGTTTGGACGCATTCGCGTCGCTGCGATTTGGTGGTGGCGACTGGGGATATTGTCGCGGTGGCGATCGCCCCCGTCGTGCATCACCACAATCGAACCCGATCGCACATTTTCACTCACCCGATTTGCGATATCTTCCGCCGTGTGTGTTTTTTCATAATCTTGGGAATCCACATCCCACATAATCAACTTTTTGTGCATTTGGGATAGCAAATAAGACAAAACCACAAATCGCCTACCCCAAGGGGGCCGAAAACTAATATTGTCTTGCTTAACCCCAACTTCCTACAAACGTTTGTCCCTTTTTTCAATTTCAGACAGCAAAACTTCCCTGGGTTTAAACATCATATCTTTGTGAGATTAGGAATGGTTTGCCAACTCATCTTCCCTCGCGACAATCATTTGCACGATTTCTGGATGTTTCTCAATATTGCGCCCGATTTCAAAAAAAGTTGCTTTAACTTGATAGCGGTCTAAGATATCTAAAAGCTGATTGGTATAGGGAGGATAGGGGCCATCGTCGTAGGTGAGGGCAACAACTTTCACGTCGGTATCGGCGCGGTTGATGCCGAAATAATTGTAAAATTTAGTACCTTTAATCAACAGCGATACAGCGAAAAATCACGCTATGGTGAAAAGCAGAAACTTTTGTAAATTTTTACCAATTCGCATAGCTGCACGCACTCAATCGAAAATGAAAGTGGAGGGTTTTCAGATTACCACAATTGGGAAGCTAAATCCTTAAACTATTTTATCATTAATTAGACCTCTTGCAAAAATAATTAGGACGGGCTCTCCGACCCATCAATTGATGAAAAGGATTTTTGCAAGAGGTCTATTATTGTCCATTCCGAGATTTTTCAGTTTTGGCGATCGCACAGTATCTAGAGGCGGCGATCGCCATTCCCGTTGTAGGCCCGATCGGGCGTACTTGCGTAAGTCATGTTGCAATTAACAGAGGTGATGAGTGCGATCGCGCGCTTGAAGAGAAATGTATCGAAATAGAAACGCGATCGCAAATTTTATTTTTCTGCCCTCCGATAACTCCCCACCTACCGATTGTTTACCAACTACGTTTCAACTATCAGAGTAATGTTGTCAAGTCTCACAACGCGAACAACTTCACCGGGTTGCAAAGTTATTTCTCGAACGCATTTGGCAGGCCACCAACTGCTTTGAAATCGCACACTACCGGACTGATTCGGTTTAATTTCTTCTTCAACGATCGCTCTTTCCAAATGGCTGACAGTCATGATTACTTTCTCCTGCTTCTAGGTTGGCCTGAACGTTGGGAGGCTATAAACCTATAGCTCGACTCCCTAACCCATTGATTTATAACGCGGCTTCCACTATCAAAGTAATATTGTCAATTCCGACTACGCGCACCACGTCACCAGGCTCAAAAGTTATCTCTAGATCGCACTTCGCCGGCCACCAACTGTTTTGGAAACGAACGCGACCGGACTCATTAGGTCGAATTTCTTCATCCACGATCGCTTTTTCGGAATTGTCAAAATTCATCATTGCTTACTCCCGATTGTAGATTTGCCTTAACTTTCAGAATTGATCGCAAACGACGCTGCAACAATCAAAGTAATATTTTCAATCCCCACGACGCGAACCACCTCACCGGGTTCAAAAGTCATGTCTCGATCGCACTTCGCCGGCCACCAACTGTTTTGGAAACGAACCCGGCCGCATTCTTGAGGGCGAATTTGTTCATCCACGATCGCTGTTTCAACATCGTTAATAGACATAGCTGCTTGCTCCAGAATATAAACTCGACTCGATTTGTGTGTAAGTTAGAAGCTTGTCTGTCAACTTCCCCTCCACACTCAACAGTATCCCCGGCCAACCTCGGCCGTGTCAGTCGGTAAAAGTCTATACAAGTCCACTGTTTGAGGGTGTAAGCGAGTCGGAAAAAGTCTGTTAAAGTTGTGTCATATTGGTAACGCTAAACCTGGTGACTCAATGGAAGCCGATCGTGCACTGGATTTTACCAACTCGTTACTTGTGGCTCGAAACCTGAAAACTCTCGACAACCTTGAGTGCGCGATCTTTCGCGAAGCTTGGCAAGGAGTGCAAGGCAGGACGTACCAACAGGTTGCAGATAGTGAAGGGTATGGAGTAGGGACTGTTAAGGATGCTGCCTCTAATTTGTGGAAGCGGCTTTCAGCTTTGTTTGGAGAAGGCGAAAAAGTCAAAAGAGACAACCTTCAAGCGGTTGTAGAGCGGTATTGGCGCAGCTACTCGAAACTAGAACCGCAGTCGGGACAAACTGTTCCGGCCCAAGTATCTCTCGGACTAGATGCGGATTTGGAAATCGAAAACCCGAACTTTTTGGGCCGCTTCGGGGCGATCGAAGATCTCAATACTCTTGTCGCCCAAGGAGCTAAAGTGATTGTCATCCAAAGTGCCGGCGGTATCGGCAAAACGACTTTGGCCAGACAGTATCTCAAATCTCAAGGGTTCGATCGGGTAATTGAACTGTTCATGGCAAAAGAGACAGAGAACATCACGGCCTTGGAAAGCGCGATCGAAGAATGGCTCAAGCAAGACTTTCAAGAAGAACCAGGGCCCGACTTTGGCGTCACCCTGGGGCGGCTGAAGCGACAGCTTCAGACTCACAAAGTCGGCGTATTGATTGACAATTTGGAAGCCGCACTCGACGGACAAGGTAAGTTTATTGAACCGCACCGGCTTTACGTGGAACTGTTGCGAGTTTTGGCTGATGCAGCGGTGCAGTCGGTAACGCTGATTACCAGTCGCGATAGACTGTGCGATTCTGATGTCACCGTAGAACACTACCTGCTTCCGGGATTGGAAGTTGAAGTTTGGCGGCAGTTTTTTAGCGCCCGCAATATCAATATAGATGATGTCGCCCTCAAGGAAATGCACAAAGTTTACGGCGGCAATGCTAAAGCAATGGGCATTATTTGCGGCACGATTCGAGAAGATTTTGACGGAGATATGGCAGCTTACTGGCTGGAAAACAGCGATCATCCACTGGTTGAAACAGACTTAAAAAATTTAGTTACCAGTCAGTTTAACCGCCTCCTCGAACTCGATGCCGAAGCCTATCAACTCCTCTGTCGCTTGGGCTGTTACCGATATCAAGACGTGCCGACAGTCCCTACTGACGGACTTTTGTGTTTGTTGTGGGACGTGCCCGAAGCCGGACGCCGACAAATCATTAAATCGCTGTTGCACCGATCGCTAGTCGAGTCTCAGAAGGGCGAATACTGGCTGCATCCAGCAATTCGGGAAGAAGCGGTCGATCGGCTCTCGCCCGGAGACTGGGAAACTGCAAATCGCAAAGCAGCCGAGTTCTGGACAGAGAGTGTTGAAGATATTGAAACTGTAGAAGATGCCCTGAAAGCTTTTGAAGCTTACTATCATTATGTGGCAATTAGCTGTTTCGAGCAGGCCGCGAGCGTCATCCTCAAAAAAATCAATATCCAGTTTGCCAAAGATTACAAGCTCGGCCGAGCACTCTACAAATTAGGTTTCTTGCAGCCAATAGTTTCAGCAACTACTCGCATCGTCAATAATGTGACTTCTGATTATTATTTGAGCGGTTTATACAGTATTTTAGGCATTTGTTACCGGATCTTAGGCGAAATAAATCAAGCCATAGAATGCCACCAAATATCGGAAATAAAAGCTACTAAATCTTTGCAAATTATAGCGAAAAGCAGCGAACCGGAAAACGGCAAACAAGCTAATCTGGAATTCTGGAAAGTTAACGCTGCCATTAATATAGGTTTTTGTCAAATAGAAATGGGCGAATTAGAATCAGCTATGGAGATATTTGTCAAGCTGAAAACTTCGCGGGACGAAATCGGGATTAATAGCTATTCGATAAATGTCGGGTTAGCTTTCCTCAACTCCTGTATCGGAGCCAAAAAAGAGGCGGAGGAACTCGCCGAAAAACTTTATGCCGATCGGGAAGACAGTCAGTTGGTGGGTACGGGATACAAGTTAGTTTTTCTCGCCGCCACCTATCAAAACCTGGGAGAGACAGAGAAAGCTTTGAGCTTGTACCGCCAAGCGATCGCCCAAGCCGACCAAAACCAGTACAGCACTATCAAAGCCAAAGCTCTCAGCGGTATAGCAGCGCTGTACCGAGAACGGGGAGAATTTGACCAAGCCCTGCAGCACCATGCAGAAGCAATAGAAATACTCGATCGTGCCAGCGCTAAATTAGACCGAGCCGAAGCTTGCTATCAACTAGCACTAACAGAACAAAAACTTGGTAACATCGAGAAAACTCAAGAAAATTTTGACCGCGCCATTCAACTGTTCAGCGAAATGGACGCTAGCAAACAATTAGAAAAAGTACAGTTAGCCGCGACCAAAAAAACAGAAAAAATACCTAATTAATCGAGCAAAAAATCCGAAAATAGATACAATAAATGAAAGAACAACCATAAAGTTTGTAGATATGAAACTAAAACGATTGGGACACGTAGCCGTCTGCGTGCAAGACATAGAGAAGTCTGCTGAATTCTACCGCAACTTGGGTATGGAGTTAGTCTGGAAAGATGCAGACTGGGCTTATTTGAAAGCAGGAGAGGACGGATTGGCGCTGTTGAGTCCGAGTTACGACCAAGCAGGGCCGCATTTTGGGTTTGTATTTGACGATCGTACCGAAATGGAATCCGCCTACGAACAACTCAAAGCTGATGGTGTTTCCGTCACCCACATCCACGAACACCGCGACGGTACTGCATCCTTCTACGGCAGAGACCCCGACGGTAACGGCTTCGAGTACCTTTACGAACCGGCCTGACTATTTTCGGACTTGCCGATTGCGATCGGGCTAAATCCGCGTAAGGTGCGCGGCCTGGCGCACCCTACTGATTAGTGTGTCCGCGCACTCAAGGCCCGTTGCGGACGGCCCGGAACCTCCCTAAAACTCGCCGAATAAAGTTACATACTTACACCGACGCTTCTACAGTAAGGTGCAGACTCTGAATCCGAAATATATCCACAACTTCCGAAAATCGGCTCCATAATCTAAAATCTAAAATCTAAAATCTAAAATCCTCATGTTGCAGAGAATACAAGTCAGAAACCGCTGGAAATCAATCTTCAAGCCCTGGGAAGAAGCAGACCCTTGGCTGTTTGCCGCTTGCATCGCCCTCACCATCTTCGGGGGAATCATGATCCGCAGCGTCGAAATCAACCAGGGGCTGATCGACTGGTGGCGGCACTGGGTAACAGGGGCAGTCGGTTTGTTCCTCGCCATCATCATTTCCCGCTGCCGTTACCAAACACTGATTGAGTGGAAATGGCCGATTTATATATTAATCAATTTGTCCCTGATCGCAGTGCGGTTTATCGGTACTACAGGACTCGGTGCCCAGCGGTGGATCAACATCGGCGGCTTCTACCTGCAACCGTCAGAATTTGCCAAAGTAGGCATGATTGTCACTTTAGCAGCTCTCCTGCACGACAAGACTGTTCCCACGGTGGGTAATATGTTGAGGATGCTGGCGATTATGGCTGTACCCTGGGGATTGATCTTTGCCGAACCAAATTTAGGTACTTCCTTGGTGTTCGGCGCGATCACAATGGGGATGTTTTACTGGGGAAATGTCAATCCCGGCTGGCTAATATTGCTATTCTCTCCTCTAATCTCAGTTCTTTTCAATAACCTGTCTACACCGATTTGGGTAGCGTGGGTAGTTCTTGCGGGTATTATCGCTTGGCGAACCCTGCCTTGGCCTTGGCTGGGGACTTTCGGTGCTGTGTTGGTGAACGTTGTTTCTGGACAAGTCGGACAGCTTTTTTGGAATGTACTCAAGGATTATCAAAAAATGCGTCTGACAGGGTTTTTAAACCCCGAGAAAGACCCTTTAGGCAGCGGATATCACTTGATTCAATCTCGGATTGCTATTGGGGCCGGGGAACTCAAAGGCAGGGGTTTGTTTCAGGGAACGCAAACTCAGCTTAACTTTATTCCCGAACAGCATACAGACTTTATCTTTTCAGCTATTGGCGAAGAATTGGGGTTTATTGGCTGCATTTGCGTGCTGTTGGTGTTCTGGATAATTTGTTTCCGGTTGGTGACGATCGCTCAAACTGCTAACGATAATTTTGGTTCTTTGCTGGCGATCGGCGTACTGTCAATGTTGATTTTTCAGGTGTTCGTAAATATTGGGATGAACATTGGCTTGGCTCCGGTTACGGGCATTCCCCTGCCTTTCCTGAGTTACGGGAATGCGTCGCTGCTGAGTAATTTTCTCGGCCTGGGACTGGTGGAGGCGGTGGCAAGCCAGCGACAGCGCAATAAGCGTTGGAATTAGATAATTGGCAATTGCTAATTGCTAATGGGTTCTGAGAATGCGATCGCGCTTTTGATTTCTTTCGAGAGATTCTGCGGGCGATCGCATTTTTTTTCGCTCGACCTAGCCACATCTAAGTTTTACGCTTCCTGAGCCGAGCCTTGATGACTGTCAATCGATTTTAGATTAAAGATTAAAAATTAAAGAATTGAAGCATTGACCCCACGGATAAATTCGGGGGGCAAGTTTCATCGGATACAGGTTTTTTATTTCTGGACGGATGAATCTGGGGGCTTGTATCCTGGATGATGAAGGTCAGGTTTGATAAAATTCTTGTGGGGTGCGCGCAAGAACCCGCCCCAAAATAAAATTTAGAGGCCAAACAGCTTAAGTATATCAACTCAATTAAACCACTCCTGACGCAAACAATAAATGCTTTTGTGCGCTATGGGTAAGCCACTATCTGTGCAGTGGACTCCCTAATGAGGACGTTCTTAATGCCTAAAACCGTTGCTATTACTACATCTTTTTTTCCTTTTTCCTTCTTCCTTCTTCCTTCCATCCGTTACATCCGTTATAGTCATTTCAAATAAGTATGAGACACTAGACTGCACAATAAGCACGAATAATTTCATCAAGAGATGTGCCAGGAGACGCATACATTTTAGCTCTCTTTAATGCACTAAAATCATGCTCAATATCATTTAAGTCAGGAGAGTATTTTGGTAAAAATATTATCTGATGACCCGCCTCCTCAACCAATAGTCTAATGACCGTCTTACGATGAATGGGTGCATTATCCATAATTAATATAGATGGACTTGTTAAATCTGGTAACAAATATAAAGATAACCATCCTTCAAATCCTTCTGCATTCAAACTACCCATAAAGAGCATTGGTGCAATTAAGTCCTTCTTTCCTTTTCTTCTTGCTGCTACTAAATTTTCTCTTTTCCCCCGTTTTCCTGGTCTTTCACCATAGACTTTTTTTCCTCTTTGTGCCCAGGCACAAACACAACCTTCAAATTCCTCAAATCCAGATTCATCAATAAATACAATGCTTTTACTGCCATAAACTTTAATTAATTCTCTCAGATATCTGTAATATTTTATTCTTGATTCTCGATTTATTTCTTGATAGCGAAATTGTTTTTTTTTCTGGTAATTTTCAATTTTTTTAAGGCATAGCAGATGGCACTCGGTCTGACGCCTGAAATTTCTTGCTCTTTCTACTAATCTTGCTGAGCGGATTTTTTTCAACATCTTTTTTGAGGGCTTCCCAATCTAGCTTTCGTTGACGGTGCTTGACCTGAGTTGGTCGAAGGTCTTCCCTACCTAACCATCTATAAATTGTTGCTCTTCCTACCTTAAATATGGCAGCAGCTTTCGTTATACTCCCTCCATTTTCCACATGATTGACTACTTTTTGTCTTAGATCTAGACTGTAAGCCATTTTTTTCTAATTAACTATTTTTAGCGATTTTATCATGATCTGACCTCTGTCTCACATTTATTTGAAATGACTATACATCCGTTACCGAACTTCCTTCTTCCTGCTTCCTGCTTCCTTCCATCCGTTACATAATCCGTTGCCGAACTTCCTTCTTCCTTCCCCTCTAATTACTCGTTCATATTCTTGTACGTAGCAACAGCCGAAGGCGAACTCCGGTTTAAATAACGAAATATCCAATACTTAAATACCGTATCCAATATCACTGGAAACGTTGCAATGAACAAAAATATGAACTGCCTATTTTCTGGCAGTCCCAAATGCCTCGATACACCTTCGAGAACTACTTCCCAACCATGAGGCGAGTGGAATCCGACAAACACATCTGTAAACAAAATAATTACGAAAGCTTTCGCACTGTCGCTGAGGCCGTAAATCACATCGTCCATGAAAGACTTTAAAATCTCAATCTCTTTCTTGTTAGTGACGATAATCGCGGCAAAGGCAATGCAGGAAATCAAATCGGCAAAAATATTTTTAATAGCTCCACCACTTTCAGAGCGGTATTCCTCCGCTAGTTCAACTGCTTTCGCGGCAATCTTCTTTTCCGTTTCCTCTAAAGAAAGCGACGGAGCCGTGCCTATTAACCTTTCAAATTTGAGGTGCTGCTCAAATCTTTCCAGTTCTTGGAAGGCTTCTTCTTCCATGTCAACATTTATGAAGAGTGAAGCATTTTGCTTGCCTCTAAAATAGTCCACTGTCGGCCCGACTAGAAAGTTTTTTGAGATTTGATTCGTCAACAGCGGAACTAAAATCAAAAGCAAAATGAACCTGAGAGAAATAATTGTTTTTACTTTGGAATTGCGAAAATTTTTGACTACTTCTTTTTCAGCTCCAGGGTCTAAATCTTTAGTGATTCGATTCAAAGTTCCCAAAAGTGATCGCGGTAATAAATTCACTTCTTCATAGTTAGTATCAACCTCACCATCGTGAATTTTAACCGAATTAGCTGAACCTTTATTTGGGTCAGGTGGAGAGCTGCTATTTGTTGTATATTTTGCCTGTACATTTACAGAACTAACAACCGGAACAATTGCCGTTGATCTACTATTATTAATATACTTGTCGATGACTCCATCAATAAACTCTAGCTTCTCAAATATAAGGGAGGCTCTATCTTTATTGTTGAGATGTAATCCGTGCAGGTGATGATCGGCGCTGTGCCCCGTCTTCGGTTTGGCCCCCACTCGCTCCGGCAGTTCCAAAAAAGAACGGCTAGCATTAAACTCAACCATTCTAGTTTGGATGACCTTGAGGTATTTTTGCAGTTCGGATTTAAAGTAAGACAGGGTGCTTTGTCCGTAATCTCCCGATCGCTCAGAGATTCCTTGACCGCCAAAATGCTCGTCTTCGATCGCCTTAATTGCTAATGCAGCATCGTAAGCCTGTTCTAGGGCCCTCTCAGGCGTTTCTCGATACCATTGGTGAACGCTGTAGAGATATTTTACAATCCTGTCCCAGGGAGAAGTATTCATAGCTAAAGCTTGCTAGTTGGCTGTAAACATTATTGATTAAAGTATTCATGGTATGGTAACAAATTTACATAAATTGGGAACTGCCACCGAGGATTCAATTTGGATTGTCGGAGCCGCCCGCAGTGGCAAAACCGCTCGTTTAGTCGAGCAGTTCTGCATTTGGAGCCAAACTGTCAAGCCTCTACCCGCAACACTTTTAGGGATCGGGAGTTCCGGGCGGCGACGGGCTGGACAAACTGCCCCAGCAATTTTAGTCTTAGCAGCTAATGGAGACAACCGGCTAGAATTGGCCGATCGCATCGCCGTCGCTACCGAAGGAAAATATACCTTTCACTCCACAACGCCCTTCGGTTTTTTTGAGCAGGAGGTATTGTTATTTTGGCCCCTGCTAGTTCAGTCGCTGGATTTGAGAGCTCAATTTCCCCTACGGCTACAACCTGAAACAGAACTGGAACTTGCCACGAGACTCTGGCGTCGCGAACTAGACGAAGGGATTTTGCAACAAACAGGGGTAAGTCCAACTCGAATGGTGCGTCGAACTCTAGACTTATTACAACTTGCTGCTGTCAGCGGTACGCCCAGAGAAGAAATTCCCAGCATTCTACAACAGGGATTTGCTGGGGAAGGCGGCTCGAATAACCTGTGGACTAGCATGGGAGAGTTGCTGGAAAGGTGGCGGGAATGGTGCTTGACGCGGGGGTTTCTGACTTACGGGATTGTTTGCGAACTCTACTGGCGCTATTTGTTGCCGGATGCCACTTATCAGCAGCATTTGGCCTCTAGATACCAAGCTGTGATCGCAGACGATGTTGACGATTATCCGGCTATCAGCGGTCATTTGTTCGATCGAATGCTCGACCAAGGTGCAGCGGGGGCGTTCTCCTACAATCGGGATGGAGGAGTGCGTTTGGGCTTGGGGGCGGACACGGAATACCTGGCCCGACTCGAAAGCCGCTGTCAAAGCGTGGAAAATTTGGACGCAAAAGCAGGTTTAGCCCCAGAAATTGGGGATTTAGCGGTAAGTTTAGCAGTTAATTCTGAGGGTTTTTATCCTTTAGGCTTGAGTTTGCCCGGTAAAGTTCGATCGCTCCAAACCACTTCCCGCGCTCAACTTCTGCGAGAAACCGCCGAAATCATCGTGGATGCGGTGCAGTCACAAGCCGTGGAACCGCAGGAAATCGCCGTAATTGCTCCGGGGATGGATGCGATCGCCCGCTACAGTTTAACGGAAATTCTGGCGCGAGATGGTATCGCCGCCGTATCTCTCAACGATCAGCGTCCCCTCTCGACTACCCCAGAGATTCGAGCTTTGCTGACTTTGTTAGCCTTAGTTTATCCGGGACTCGGCCGTTTAGTCGATCGAGACGGCGCAGCCGAAATGCTGGTAGTGTTGGGCAGCCAGAAACACAGTTCATTGGAAACAGAAGATTCCAACTCCACGTTCAATCTAAAATCTCAAATCCAAAATCAAAAATCGATCGACCAAGTGAGAGCAGGTTTAATCGCCGATCACTGTTTTTGTCCAGATATCGATCGACCTCAATTGCTGCCAATTACAGCCTTTCCCCGGTGGGATAGACTGGGACACCGAGCAGCCAGGGCCTACGAGCACATTGTCGAGTGGATCGAACAACAGCGATCGCAACAGCAGGAGCGGCTGTTGCCGAGTCCAATTGCCCTGCTCGATCGAGCCATCCAGAAATTTCTCATGAACGACAGATACCTCCCCTACGATCGCCTAGCAGCCCTGCGCGAGTTAATGGAAACCGCCACCCACTATTGGGAAATCAACGGGCGAATGCAGCGCGTAGAACCAATAAATGGTGGCGACTCAGAAACGATCGCCCGGTTCATCCAGTTGTTGCGCCAAGGAACCGTCACTGCCAACCCCTTTCCAGTAAGTCCAGAAGGCCCAGCAGCCAGAGCCGTCACCCTCGCCAACATCTTCCAGTACCGCAGCAGTCGCCGCGCCCACAAATGGCACTTTTGGCTGGATGCCGGCTCGCCCCTGTGGCTCAGTGGTGGTGCGGCGACATTGTTTGGTGCTCCCTTATTTTTGCGATCGCAACAGGGGCGTCCCTGGGAAACCGAAGAGGAAACGGCTGCCGACCAACAGCGGCTGCGGCGAATTCTGTTAGATTTGTTAAGTCGCTGTTCCCTGCTTTACCTTTGCCACAGCGAACTATCCGTCAGTGGACAAGAACAAACCGGGCCGCTTCTGCCCCTAATTAACAGCTCTGTTTCTTGTCAGCAGTCAGCATAAGGCATTCGGCTTCGGCAGGCAAGAGGCACATCTGTATTCAGTATTCGACATTCGGAAAGAAAAAATTATGACAGCGAAGATTTTTATTTTTTCTGATTCTGGATAAATACACCAGGCTGACTCCAAGACCGACTTCTAGGTTCTATCGAAATGGCGCGATATTAAAGTATACCCAAGATAGGCAGCAAAACCTGCAATCATTAATATTTTGAGCTCAAAAGATGCCCAGCTTAAAAAATATCTCTAGCCGTTGCAGTTTTGATTTAGTATGTTAGAAATGATCGGGATTATTAATCAATTTTAAGCCAGATTTGTGGCAACAAACTGATACTAATCAGTTCTTAAAGTTAATCGGGATCGTCGTTTAAAGGAGCCAAAATAATGCCAAGTGCAGTGCCAGTAGTAATTATACCAACACCAACACCAACACCAGAACCAGAACCCACTCCAACACCAGAACCCACTCCAACACCAGAACCCACTCCAACACCAGAACCCACTCCAACACCAACTCCGACGCCGACGGGAACTCCAACTCCCTCCGGGGACGATACATTTGGCGGCATAGACGACACATTGGGCGGAGGCCAAGGTACGTCGCCCGCAATCATCGGCGGCGTAGTCCGCGGCACAGAAGCCAACGACTCCTTAGTTGGCAGTCCCGGCCCCGACGTGATTTCCGGGCTGCAAGGCAACGACAACCTGCAAGGAGCCGGCGGCGACGATTTAGTATTTGGCAACGACGATGACGACGTGCTGTTCGGCAATGAGGGCAACGACGTTCTTGATGGCGGTTCAGGACTCGATACCCTTTACGGAGGCAAAGACAACGACTGCCTCGACGGGGGAAATAACCCCGACCTGCTGTATGGCAATGACGGCAACGACACGGTAATCGGAGGCGAAGGCAGAGACACGGCTTACGGCGGCAAAGGCAGCGACAGCTTGCGCGGAGGCTCTGGCGACGATAGTATGTTGGGCGATCGAGGCGACGACATCGTGTGGGGCGACCAAGGTAACGACTCGCTCTTCGGTGGCGACGGCGAAGACTTGGTATTTGGCAACGAAGGAGGCGACTGGCTCTACGGCAACGCCGGCGGGGACACAATTTTTGCCGGCGACGGCGACGACATCGTATTCGGCGGTGACGGTGACGACATCATAGACGCCGGTGCTGGCAACGACGTTATTTGGGGCGAAGCAGGCAAAGACGTAGTGGCAGGAGGCGAAGGCAGAGATGTCTTCGTCATCGGTGCCTTCAGTTCCCCCAGTGGCAGCAGCAGCGACGGCACTAACGCGGCATTTCTCACCACAGGCGGCCCAGATCTCGCCGATGCCGACATTTTCACAGACTTTCGCCAAGGCGAAGATTTAATCGGGTTAAGTGGCGACCTCAAGTTTGAAGATTTGGTAATCTTCCAAAGCACTGAGACCAAAGCCGGCAGTACCATTATTCGCAACGGCGTCAGCGGCGACTTTTTAGCAGTATTGCCCGGAGTGGACAGCAGAACCCTAGGGCGAAGCTCATTTGTAATTGCCCCCACAGTTCCCGGCAGCGCAACTCCACTTCCCCTGCCGACGCCGACAGACAGTCCGACGCCGACGCCGACAGCAAGTCCGACACCAACGCCGACAGCAAGTCCGACACCGACGCCGACAGCAAGTCCGACACCGACGCCGACACCGACGCCGACACCGACGCCGACACCAACGCCGCCAGACGAGCCGGTGCCGACGTTCCCGACACCTACAGCAAATCCGACGCCGACGCCGACAGGAAGTCCGACGCCGACAGGAAGTCCGACGCCCATCCTTAACCAGCCTCCAAGAGCAGTTAACGACAACTTCACCACGGTTGCGGGTCAAGAACTCAGTTTCAACGTTCTGTTGAACGACACTGACGCGGAAAAAAGCGCTCTGACTGTCACGACTTTTACTCCAACAGGCAAGGGCAGCCTGCTTCCCGTGGGCGGCGGCGCATTCAAATACACGCCGAATCCGGGCTTCTCGGGTAGTGACAGCTTCAGCTACTCGATCTCAGATGGCAACGGCGGCACAAGTCAGGCGGTAGCAACCATCAACGTTAGCAACCCGCCACAGCTAGTAATTAACGACGGTGTGGTGGTTGCCAAAAGTGCTCCTATCCAGACAATTACTGCCGCCGATTTGTTAGTCACAGATCCTGACAACACCCCCCTGGAAATCGTTTACACGATTACTAAAGCCCCCGATGCTACCAGAGGTTTTGTCCAAAGGGGTAGCACCTTTCTCAACGTCGGCGGCAAATTCACGCAAGACGATATCAACAACAACATCGTCAAATACAACTTGCTGGCGACAGGTGGCAGCGACAGTTTCACGTTTACAGCCTCCGACGGATCTGCAACTCTCGGGCCGGCATCCTTCAGCATCACGGTGGTAGATAATATTGTCGATCGCAGCGCACTCCCGGCCAGCAGCTTTACAGGCAGCAACCTCAGTGACTTCATCCTCGGCGGGGCCGGCGACGATACCCTCGCTGGGGGCGAGGGCAACGATATCATGGACGGCAGTGGCGGCAACGACCTCCTATTCGGTGAAGCAGGCAACGACTCGCTGGTGGGTGCGATCGGCAACGACACCGTTGACGGCGGACTGGGCAACGACACCCTCGACGGCCAAGACGGCATAGACTCGCTGAGTGGCGGACTGGGCAACGACCTGATGTTCGGCGGCAATGACAATGACATCCTCTTGGGCGGTGACAACAACGACACCATTGACGGCGGAACAGGCAATGACTCGATATTGGGAGAATCCGGCGAGGACTCGATACTTGGTGGCGCCGGGATTGACACCTTACTTGGTGGCATTGGCGACGACTCCCTCGACGGCGGTGCAGGCGACGATATCCTCGACGGTGGACTGGGCAGAAACTTGCTCGACGGCGGTATCAATAACGATTCCATATCCGGCGGCGACAACGATGACACGATTTTGGGTGGACAAGGCAACGACACGGGACTCGGAGGTTCGGGCAATGACTACGTGTTGGGCGAGGCCGGCACCGACTCGCTGTTAGGCGAAGCGGGCGACGACACTCTCGACGGCGGTGCCGGCAGCGACTGTCTCAGCGGCGCCTTCGGCAATGACTTGGTATTAGGCGGCGATGACAACGACTCGCTTTCCGGCGGTGCAGGCAATGACATTTTGGGCGGTGGCAACGGTTCTGACTTGCTCACGGGCGATGCTGGCGATGATTTCTTCTACTACGAAACTCCCAGCGAAGGCGTGGACGTGATTGCTGACTTTAACGCTAACGGCAGCGAGACTGACAGATTTTTGTTCAGGTCGTCAAATTTCGCAGGTTTAACCAACTCAGGAACTACTCTCGATTTCACCAGTTTTATCGTCAGGAATATCGGGTCTAGTGGCGACAACATTAGCAAGCAATCAGTCATTTTGTTTGAATCTAAATTTGACAACGCTCAAGCAGTAAATGCAGTGTTGAAAAATCAAAACGGTTCGAGCAAAACGGGAGCTTTCTTCGTGTACCTGAACAATACTTTTAACAAGTACGTTCTCGGGTTTGACCCGAATGTGGCAGATGACAGTCTTCCAGCTTTCGATTTGGGAGTGTTGAATTCTATTCCTACAGTGCCCGGAGCGCTCAGCACCGTCATTACTGCATCTGACTTTAAGTTTATTTAGTAGTTTTTGAGTAGCGTCGCAAGGAGTCGGAACAATGGCAAGTGCAGTACCACTAATTTTTCTCGAAGGGCGGCTACCCGATGAGAACGGGGATAGTTTGGATAGCGGCACGGTGCCGTCGCCTACGCCGTCGCCGGAGACGGACCCGACGATGACGGGGACTTCGACAACGATGACGGGGACTTCGACAACGATGACGGGGACTTCGACAACGATGACGGGGACTTCGACAACAATGACGGGGACTTCGACAACAATGACGGGGACTTCGACAACGATGACGGGGACGGGCCCGGACATTTCGATCACCCCGGTGCCGCGGCCACCTCTGACAGTTCCCACGCCTCCCCCACAGCCACTTTTTGTCGATGGCTTAGTTGTCGCAAATGAGGGCAGTAACTATTTAATCGGCAGCTTGTTCAATGACACGATTTCCGGGGGTGCCGGCGACGACACGCTTCTGAGTCGGGACGGGGACGATATAGTCAAGGGCGAGGACGGTAACGATTCTCTCAACGGCGGCGCTGGTAAAGATATCGTTGAGGGTGGGCGCGGCAATGACACGGCGCGGGGCGGCAAAGACGATGACTTGGTTTCTGGTGACCAAGGCGATGACCTAGCTTTTGGCGACCAGGGCAATGATATTGTCTTGGGTTCTGAAGGCAACGACACGCTGTACGGCGGTAAAGGCAATGACTGTCTGCGCGGTGGTGGCGAGGACGACCTGATTTTTGGCGACAAGGGCAGTGACACCCTTTTTGGTGAGACGGGTAATGACTGCCTGATCGGTGGCGCTGGCAATGATATTTTGTTGGGCCAGGAGGGCGGGGATGTAATCACCGGCGGTGTGGGTAACGATACTGGTGATGGCGGCGAGGGTGATGACCTGATCTTCGGGGGCGACGGCAATGATTCTTTGTCTGGGGGGCCTGGGGATGATATTCTTTCGGGCGATCGCGGGTCTGATACTCTGACAGGAGGCGACGGATCGGATATCTTTGTTCTCGGTAGGGTGGGCACGTCGCCTGGTGGCAACGGGTTTCTCACTACTGGCGGCCGCGAAATCGGCGATGCTGATGTAATTAGAGATTTTAATGCGGGAGACTCGATCGGTCTGGCTGGAGGTTTGAACTTTACAGAGTTAGAAATTTTCCAGGGCCAAGGCTCAAATTCTAGCAACACGATTATTAGGGACAGGCAAACTGGGGAATTTTTGGCGGTGTTGATTGATGTTCGATCGAACTCGCTAGATGAATCTCGGTTCACTACAGCTCAAATACCGCGCGTAGACGACAATCCCTTCACCATTGAGGGGACAACCACGAGTCCCACAACGGGGACAACCACGAGTCCCACAACGGGGACAACCACGAGTCCCACAACGGGGACAACCACGAGTCCCACAACGGGAACAACCACGAGTCCCACAACGGGAACAACCACGAGTCCCACAACGGGAACAACCACGAGTCCCACAACGGGGACCACAACGAGTCCCACAACGGGAACAACCACGAGTCCCACAACGGGAACAACCACGAGTCCCACACCAGCGACCACAACTCCAACACCAGCGACCACAACTCCAACACCAGCAACCACAACTCCAACACCAGCGACCACAACTCCAACACCAGCGACCACAACTCCAACACCAGCGACCACAACTCCAACACCAGCGGGGACAACAACGAGTCCCACAACGGGGACAACAACGAGTCCCACAACGGGGACAACAACGAGTCCCACACCAACAACGGGCACATTGCCGACACAGGTTCCGAGTCCGAGTCCGACTCCGACTGCGGGCGGGACAATTCCGAGTCCCAGTCCTTCCATAGTCCCCACTCCAACTGCGGCGCCCCCAACTCCTCCGCCTTTGGGCGGGGGGCCGACTCCGCCGAGTTTTACATCTCCGACTCCTAACCAGCCGCCGATCGTGGAAGCTGGCAAGACGGTGACTGGTTTGCAGAATTTGCCTTTGTCTCTGAGCATTTCGGCGCCCAGCGACCCGGAGGGCCAGCCACTGTCGATCGCGGTAGTCGGACTTCCCAATCCTACTTTTGGTCAGGTAATTACCGGTACGAACCCCCTCACCGTGAACCAAAAGTTAACCGTTCAGGATTTACTCGGGCTGAAATTCCAACCTGGAACAAATGTGATCGGGCAAGCCGGTTCTTTCAGCTACAGCGTAGCTGACGACCAAGGCGGCACGGCAGCAGCCTCAGTGGCGATTAACATCAATTCTTTTGATACCTCCGTAACTGTTCCAACTATCCTGCCGCCGATTGCTGTGGAGGATGGCATCGTATTTACCAATACGAATAATTTGCTGCCGACTTTCATCGACGTACTGGCGAACGATTCCAGCCCGCAAAAAGGGACGCTCAACATTATCAATGTCAGCACACCGCAACTGGGGATAGCTGTAAATCTTGTCTCTCAAGTGCAATTCATCCCCGGCAACGTAGCGGGTACAACTGCTTTCACCTACAGCGTCAGCGACGGATTCGGGACAATTCCGGGCGTAGGTACTGTCACCGTTCAAATCTTGCCTGCAGATAGCGGGCCTAACAATTTGGTTGGGGGTTCTTTGCCGGACAATTTGAACGGTTTGGCGGGCAGCGATACTATTGATGGTCAAGGCGGCAACGATACGATTAACGGCGGTTTGGATAATGACGTGCTCGTAGGCGGCCTCGGTGCAGATACCATGACGGGGGGCGGCGGCAGTAATCAATTCCGCTATACCAGCCCTGCACAAGGTGGGCCGGCTTTTGATGCGGCTTCTTCGGCGGCGATCGAGGCTGCGATCGCGGCGGGCGGATACGATGTGATTACTGATTTTAGCGGTCTCGGTGTGCCGATCGCCGATCAGTTTAATTTTGCCCCCGGATTTGCCAATCTCAGCAATGGCAGTCAAGTTCTGCTGAATGTGCAGACAACTGTTTCTGCAAATATTCTGGGAGGAACTGCTTTCTTGTTTGCCTACGATTCCGGCGGCAATACTTACATCATTTATGACGGCAATGGCAATAACGTCACCGGTGCTGATTCTCGCATTTTGGCGAAGTTAAATGGTGTAACTGGGGTTTCTTCTCTTTCGGGATTTGACTTCACGTTTATCTAAAAAGATAAGAGGTTTGAAACCGCAGATTAACGCAGATAAACGCCGATTGTGTTGGCTTTATCTGCGTTAATTTGTGTGTAGCTGAGGTAAAATTAAATCTCATTCTTTTGAGGAAAAGTCCCAAAAAAGAGCCAAGTATAGCACCGAAATTTGAGAAAAATCAGAGGTTTGAAACCGCATAAAAACGCAGACAAATGCCGATTTATTGGCAGTTTATCTGCGTTTATTTTGGTTCATCTGCGGTGAAAAATTAAATCTGATTATCTTCAGAAAAAAGTCCCAACAAAGGGCCGAGAATAGCGCCGAAAACAAAGCCGCCGGCGTGGGCCCAGTAGGCAACTCCCCCGGATTCCATGCCGACACTTGCCGGGGCATTTAAGGAAGCCAAGCCACTCAATGCTTGCTGTGCAAACCAAAATCCTAGAAAGAAGAAAGCGGGGACTCTGACAGTGGTAATAAAGATTCCCAAGGGTAGCAGTGTCAGAACTTTGGCTTGGGGATATCTGAGAATGTAAGCTCCCATCACGCCTGCGATCGCGCCGCTAGCACCTAGGGACGGAATGGCAGATGCTGAGGAAAAAAACCACTGAGTTAGTGATGCTAAAACGCCGCAAGTAAGGTAAAATATTATAAACTTGACGTGTCCTAAACGGTCTTCTACGTTGTTGCCAAAAATCCACAAAAATAACATATTTCCCGCAATGTGGAGAAAGCCTGCGTGCAGGAATTGGGAGCTAATTAGTGTTGTCCATTCGGGGAATGGCGAAACTGGCAGAGCAACCTGACACATATTGCTTAACTGGCAAGGAATTACGGCCCAAGAGTAGAAGAATTGGGTTAATTGTCGATCGCCCAAACTGAGTTCGTACAAAAATACTAATATGTTTGCGGCAATCAGCCCGTAGGTGACGTAGGGAGTGATAGTAATGGGATTGTCATCGCGTAAGGGAACCACAGCCTTTTTTTCCTCATCAAAATATTGGCAACACAGTAGCGCATTTATTGCCCAGATGTCTCCTGTCTAAAGGAAGAGGGAACAAGTCAATCGATTTTAGATTTTAGATTTTAGATTAAAGAATTGAATAATTAAAGAATTAAATAATTGAATAATTGAATAATTGAATAATTGAATAAAGCGACTTGACGGATGTATCCGGGGGCTGCTTATCGGATACTATATTTTTTATTTGTGCACGGATGAATCCGGGGGCTTGTACCGCCCCCGGATGCCGCAAGGTTCCTTCAAGCCCCGTGTCCCGCTGAAACAAAAATAGAACCCATTAAATAAAACCCTCCACCTTGCAGTTAGTTGAATATCTGCTTTTTAGTGTTGGGTTTTATTTTACCGCAAAGGCGTGTATTGTAGGATTGCAGAGCAAGTTTGTAGTGGCGATATTGGTACGGGTTTTCACCTCTCAACAAAACTACAAACTTATTTATCCCCTTGCTAATTACATTTTTACAGCGGGGCTAGTCGAAGGTTTAGGCGACTTAATTTCCTGGGAAACTGCACGGGCGCGGAAGAGTTTAGCAACGACTTGCTCACACTTAGACAAATCCGATTCTATCTCTGTCAAAATGGCCGTAGATACAGGATCTGTGAACTTCACCCGCAGGTTGTTGATATCGACAACACCGGTTTGCAACTCACCTAGAGTGCTCCGCAGCAAGAACGTTTCATCGGTTCCTTGCATCGAGGTTTTTAATTTAGCGTATTTGTCAGCAATTTGGGCAGGAATTGAGGGTTTTTCACCAAAATCGTTGAGGCGACTTTCGAGAGCGATGATGTGGTGCTGTTTGTTTTGAATCATTTCTCTCAAGAGCGATCGCAAATCGCTGTCTTGGGTTTTTTCCGCATAATTTTGAAAGGCTTCGCAAGCATAGCGTTCCCCTGCGAGGGCGGTATTCAAACCTTTAACAATGTCGCCTTGTGTTGAACCTCCCCAACCATTAGCTAGTTTCCACCATTCTGCATTTGTGTCAGTTTCTTCTGGCAAACCGACTTCTTTTCCGCCGTAACCAAGTCGAGCCAGAATTGCGGTGGTAAATATTGCTAAATCTCCCGGTTGGCGGGAAGTGATCAAGTTGCCGTCAACTACCAAAGCTTCGTTGATGTAGTTAGCTCCGGCATTGCTCATGTCTTTTTTAATTGACAAGAAACCTGTGGCTTTTTTGTCTTTTAACAAGTCGGCTTCAATCAAAAGTTGCGGGCCGTGGCAAACAGCAGCGACGATTTTTCCTTGCTCAAATGCTTCTCGTACAAAACGTACTGTATTGGGATTAGTCCGCATCATATCAGGAGCCATACCGCCGGGAATTATCACTGCATCGAATTCTGCGGGTACTGCTTCTGTGGTAGTTCCGTCAGCCTGCTGGGCAACTTTTCCTTGTTTCCCTGCATACTTTTCGTTTGTCCGGGAACCGAGGACAACTACTTCAAATCCTGCTTGTTTTAAGGCGTTGTAAGGAACTAAAAATTCGGAATCTTCAACTCCATTTTCGATGAGTATGGCAACTCGTTTGGTTTGGGCTTTGTTATCGGCTGTCATAATCAGTTTCCCTTAATGTAGCATTTTTTATTAACCTAATTCATTTGTTGCTGTTTTCGCGTCTGGCTAAAGTGATAAATTAGTTGATAGCAAAATGTGTGCTGGTGAGTCTTTGGAGGTAGGCTTCTGTGCGTAATACTCACCCTACAATGAGAGGTTTTCTGCAAGTTGTGCGATCGCCTCAATGCACGTAAGAGGCTCCATTAATGTCGATCGTTGTCCCGGTAGCGTGTGACGCCAAGCCCGACGCTAAAAACGCGATAACATTGGCAACATCTTGAGGAGGAGCGATTTTGCCGATCGGGATATCGCGAATAATATCAGCTTCGCCGAACTCCTGAATAAACTTATCTGCCATTTCTGTACTGACAAATCCCGGTGCAACTGTAAAAGCCAAAATATTCTCAGCCGCAAACCCTCTAGCAATGCTGCGAGTTAAAGCAACAATAGCACCTTTTGACGCGGCGTAGTGCAGATAATTCGGGTCATCGCCACGAAAAGCAGCGCGACTTGCTATATTAATAATTGTACCGCCCTTGCGAGTTTTAAAATAAATAATTGCTTCCCGGCACAAATCAGCCACCGCAACTAAATTAACTTGTACAGTTTGCTGCCAAGCTGACGACCAAATATCGAACTCGTCCTCTATACCTGCTGACTGCATAATCCCCGCATTATTAACTAAAATATCAATATGACCCCGCCATTTTAAACCATCTCGCCACAAAGTCGAGGCCGCGTTTTCCACCATCAAATCTGCTGCCAATAAATAACAGCGATCGCGCGCAACACTTGCTGCGATCGCTTCAGCTTCTTTTTGACTGCGAAAGTAATGCAAAATCACCTCAGCCCCAGCATTAACCAGAGTCCGCACCGTCACTGCACCAATCCCTTTCGAGCCGCCAGTTACTAAAATTACCTTTCCGGTTAAATCAATCATTTCTGTCTCTCTTTTCTCTTTCTCTGTGGCCTCTGCGCCCTCTGCGGTTAATAAAAAAAATAAATCGCCTTTACACCAAAAATATAATTGCTATATGATACAGCACATTCCATCTAATGTGTATGCCATTGCCTCATGCTGATAGATATTTGCAACACATATCTCCAAAAACTTCCAAATCTTTTCCCAGGTTGGTTTCTCTTGGAAATATAGCCACTGCTGAAAGCACTATAGCTTCTTTGTCCTTAAACTCGATAGCTAAAGTGGATTCGGCAGCAGAGGTCGAATCAGCTCCATAATTCGATCAGAATTAAAATTATTGATATAATCCGTTAGTGCCTTGGATAAACCTGCTTGAGATTCGGGAATTTGTACAATTAATTCGTTCATAACTTCGGTATCGAGATAGTAAGCGGCGTGATACATTTGTTCTAACCACTGAGGGGGCATCATGGATATATCTTCTACAGAAAGCGTTTCAACCAATAGTTTTTGTGGAGTTTGTCCTAGGACTTCGTAGATATATTGCACTCCCAAATATTTAGCAAGTTTGTCAAAGATGTCTCTCTGCTGAAATGGCTTGCTTATAAAATCGTTACAGCCAGCCCTAAGAACTTTCTCTCGCTCTTCTTCCAAAACACTGGCAGTTAAAGCAATAATGACAGTTTCTTGGCTCTGAGGGCCTTCTCTAATATATTTAATAGCAGTGTAGCCATCCACGATCGGCATTCGCAAATCCATCAGAATCAGGTGCGGCTGCCAACTCTCCCACAGTGAGAGTGCCTCCACTCCCTGTTTTGCTTCTCTTACCTCAAAACCAACCGAGGTAAGGATCTCGACTAACAAGCGGCGATTTTCTTCTAAATCTTCAACAATCAGAATCCGGTAAGTTGGTTGTCCGGAAGCTAAACCAATTACTCTTTGATTACTTGATTCTGGGGGTACGGATTCTGCTTGAGGTAACTTTACAGGAATCTCAAAGGAAAAAGTGCTACCTCGGTGCAAAGTGCTTTTAACGCGAATTTTACCGCCCATGAGTTTGACGAGTTTTTGACTGATGGCTAAACCAAGCCCGCTGCCTTGACTCAAATTATTCCCAGCTTGGGATTGCACAAATACCTTAAATAAGCTATCAATTTCTGTGGGCGCAATTCCTACGCCTGTATCCTCAACTTCAAAACATAGGTGACAGGATGTTTTGTCTCTTTGTGTTGCTTTTACCCGTAGGGTGACGCTTCCTTGGTTGGTAAACTTAATCGCATTACCGAGCAGATTGACCAAGACTTGATAGAGTTTTTTCTCGTCGCTATGCACAAATTTAGGAAAGTCGGGAGCTAGCTCGAAAATTAGTTGTACTTCTTTAGATTGGACTTTAACTTGGAACATTTCTTCAATAGAAGCCAGCAAATTTGTCAAATCAAAGTCAGAAAGATTGAGTGTCATCCGTCCGCTCTCTATTTTGGATAAATCTAAAATATCGTTAATCAAGTCCAATAAATGTCTACCGCTACGATTCACAATCTGTAAACGTTCTTGAAGAGAAGGAGTCAGATTGCTCTCATAGCTCATCAATTGCGTGAATCCCAAAATTGAGTTGAGGGGGGTGCGGAGTTCGTGGCTCATATTGGCGAGGAAGACAGTCTTCGCTTGGTTTGCTTCATTTGCCTGCTGAAATTCCAACTCAGCTTGTTTGCGATCGCCAATGTCAATTAAATATCCCAAGATTTCTACTGGTGTACCTGAAGCATCTCGAATTAGCCTAAGCTGACCCAGCATCCAGCGATAAACCCCATCGGAGCGACGAAAACGGTATTCGTGGAAGTAAAAATCATTAACGAATAAATTTGCTAAGCCATTAAGCACGGGTTCTACATCATCGGGGTGTAAGTGATTCACCCAAAATTTAGAATCTTCTAAAAACTCCCTGCTTTCGTAGCCCAATACATCTTTGATATTTTCGCTGATGAACGTTGCGCTATAATCGCCAGCAGGTTTACTGCTAAAAATGACAACGGGGCTGTAGTTTAGAAGAAAGTTAAGGCGATTTGTGGTAGCTTGCAAGGCTTGCTCAGCCAGTTTTAGCTCTGTTGCGTCCTCCTGAACGGCAACATATACAGTTCCGTATTCAGGATGCTCAAACATGGATGTATGAACTCTGCACCAAAAGAGAGTTCCATCTTTCTTTATATTGTGGACTTCATATTTCGCTTCCCCGCTCTGTTCAATTTGAGTGAGGATATCTAGAACGGTTACCTCTGGTGTAACCTTTGTATCGACATAATTCAAGACACCAACGGATTGACCTATGAGTTCGCCCTCTGTGTAGGCAAACATAGCGTCAAAGGTAGGATTGGTGTAGACTATCGTGAGGTCTGAGGCTTTAATCAAACACACTCCTCCTCCCATGTTATTCATGATAACGCTTTGAATTTCTAGCGTTTTTTGAGCTTCTTTTCGAGCCGTAATTTCTTGAATTTGAGAAATAAAATGCAGTGGATTTCCCTGTCCATCTTGTACTAGCGATCCATTAAGAATAATCCAAATAATATGTCCTTGTTTATGGAAATACCGTTTTTCCAGTTGGTAAGTTGAAATTGTTCCTGCTAATAGTTGATGTGCATAACTAAGATCCCCGTCTAAATCGTCAGGATGGGTAATGTCTTGGAAAGTTAACGCTAACAACTCTTCTGAGGAGTAGCCAAGAATCTGACATAAGGCAGGATTGACTTTAATCCAGTGCCCATCAAGTGAAACGATCGCCATCCCGATAGAGGCATCTTCAAACGCATGGCGAAACTGCTCTTCACTGTTTCGTAAAGCCATCTCAATTTGTTTGCGATCGCTAATATCGCGCAGAATAACAGTAAATACCGTTTCCTCTCCCATTTCCAGCCTAGAAATAGAGGCTTCAGCCGAAAACTGCGTTCCATCTCGACGACGGCCCAAAATCTCGCCTCGTTCTCCCATTCTTCGCGCTCTGGTAGAAGAGTGTGCAAATTGTTTGATATGCTGCGGATGTGCATCTCTAAACTGTTCTGGCAGCAGTAAATTCAGTGGCTCCCCTAAAATATCCTCCATTTTATAGCCAAACATCTTTTCTGCCCCTTGATTAAACAGGGTAATGCGTTGAGTGCGATCGACTGAAATAATTGCATCATTGGCGATTTCTAGAATTCCCGCAAAACGAGCCTGCGATTTTTGTAAAGCATCTGTTCGTTCAGCCACAAGAATTTCTAAAGTTTCGTTAAGTTTTTTAATTTCTTTTTCCGCTTGTTGGCGCTTGTAATCTATCTGGTTCAAAAAGCGAGCCGTCCCCAAGATGAGAATTGAGAACGTGAAAACCATAACAGTTGAACGCAATGTATAGCCAAAATTAGCGTTATACCAGCCTAAATTTTGTCCCTGAAGAGTGAACCAGTTCACTGTCACTGGAAAGATTGTCCCCCAAGGCAGCAACCACCGAACCATTACTCCGCCGACCAGGGGACTGGTTACTACTTGCATTAATCCTTCCTTGGGGCGGAGCCATAAAATTCCTCCATAGAGGATGAAAAAGGTGACGATCGTGTCTAGGGGTTGAGTCGTCCTAATTGTGACCAACCCTTCAAGAATATCGACATTGAATAGGTGTGCAAATAAAGCTAGTAGAGAAATTAAAGCTGCAACACTACTAAAAATTTGAGCCAACCAAGTGTCCCGTTGGGAATTTTGCCCTAACAGTAACAGTGCTAGTCCCATCAGCACAAAATTGAGGGCGGTATTTACTCCCATTCTTCCCGGATAAGGAGTCGCTGAAGACACGAAATCTCGGAAAAGCCACTCATCAATACCCAGCTTCCAACCAAAAATATACTGGCTCAGCGTCAGCACACCGATGATAATTATGAATCCGGCCATCCCTTGAGCGATGCGATTGTGCAGTCGGGTTCTTTGGTACTGCAACAATCTCAAGGATACTCCAGCCAGCAAAAAGCAAAGTGCCGTGTTTGCTTTCATGGTCGAAGTCATACCGGGAAAACCACTTTTGAGTAGCCAGATGTCAAATTGCCAACCAAGCAGCACGAGACATCCGATAGCAATGACGAGTAGGCTTGCCATTTGAGAAATGCGCTTGTTCATAAATCGGCTGCTTGGGTTGAAACACTCTTCTGATGTTAGGCGAAGCCAAGAAGGGCAACCACGGGGGGACTGCCCCTACTCGAACAATTCACATTTGTAAAGCTGCGCCCCCTTGCCAGCCCACTATCTCGGGGATCGCAGAACTTCTTTCGGCGTAAAGTGACCTTTATAACGTAATAATTCAACTATACTATTTGTGCATAGGCTTATATTCCTCTAGCAGGAAACTAGGGAAATCTGTATGATTGTCGATAGAACTAGCGATAGGATTAGCGATCGAGCTACAAACTACCGAGGCAATATTTTAATTGTTGATGATTTGCCTGATAACCTGCGTCTTCTCAGGGATACTTTGAGGGCAGAGGGTTATAAAGTTCGCAGTGCTATAACAGGGGCAATGGCTATCCGAGCCGCCCAATTGCCATCGACGGAGCTAATTTTACTCGACATTAAATTGCCAGATATTGATGGCTATGAAGTGTGTAAACAATTAAAATCTGACCCTCGCACCGCCGACATTCCCATAATTTTTTTGAGTGCGCTAAATGAAACTTATAATAAGGTGCAAGGGCTTGCTGCGGGAGGGGTAGATTATATTGCTAAGCCATTTCAACTCGAAGAAGTATTAGCTCGTGTCGAAACCCACCTAACTATCGGAAGGCTGCAACAAAGACTCCAAAAGCAGAATTTACGTCTTTTGAGAGAAATTGAAGAACGGCAACGTCTCGAAGAGTCTCTCTTTGCCGAAAAGGAATTGGCTCAAGTGACACTGCAATCAATTGGTGATGGGGTTATCACTACAGATGCCCAAGGTAATGTGAGATATTTCAACCCTATAGCTGAGCGACTGACAGGCTGGCAAACTCATGAGGTTCAAGGACTTGCTTTCTCTAAATTATTCCTAATTGTTGATCAAGTAACGCGAGAGCCAGTAGAGAATCCTATAAACAAGGCTCTATTAGAGGAGCGAATTGTGACCTTAGCTAACAATACTATTCTGGTTGCTCATGATGGAACCGAGTATCCCATTGCTGACTCGGCTGCACCGATTCGAGACCGCCAAGGTCAAATTATTGGGGCAGTTATCGTCTTTCATGATGTTACTGAATCGCGCTATCTCACCCGTCAACTCTCTTGGGAAGCGAATCACGATGCCCTGACGGGGTTAATCAACCGTCGAAGATTTGAGCAGCAGCTAGTTGAGGCGATCGCCTCTGTTCAAGATAGCAATCACCAGCACGCTCTCTGTTATTTAGATTTAGATCAGTTCAAAGTCGTTAACGATACCGTCGGTCATATTGCTGGCGATGAGCTCCTGCGCCAAATCACCGCACTTATTCAACAGGGAGTCCGTGCTAGTGATATGCTGGCTCGCTTGGGAGGTGATGAATTTGGTATTTTGCTCACTCAATGTCCACTATCTCAAGCAGCTAAGATTGCGGAAAATCTCAAAGACCTAGTGCATCAGTTTCGGTTTATTTGGAATGGCAAAACCTTTATCATCGGAGTCAGCATTGGAGTTGTTGCTATTGACCAAAACAGCCAAGATTTGAGGGAGCTTCTGGGAGCGGCTGATGCCGCTTGTTATGCCGCCAAAGCTAGAGGCCGCAACTGTGTTCATATTTATAGTCTAGATGATAGCGAACTAATTAAACAACGTGGTGAGAGGCAGTTGATTTCCAAAATCAGCCGAGCGCTGGAAACCAATCGTTTTTGTCTCTATTACCAAAAGATTGTCTCTATTACCACTAAACCATTAGTAGAGCATTATGAGATTTTGCTCAGAATGCGGGACGAAAATGGAGAAGTAGTATCTCCCAATGAGTTTATTCCCGCCGCCGAGCGTTATGGCTTGATAACTGAGATCGATTGTTGGGTTATCGAAAAATTTTTCTCTAATTATCACAATTTACCGAAGAAAGATGTTGTTAATCAAGGCTTGTATACGATCAATCTTTCTGGGGCTAGCATTAGTAACAATCAGTTTATGAGGTTTTTAATCGAACAATTTTCTCGCTACCAAGTCCCCCCACAAACCATTGGTTTTGAAATCACGGAAACCGCAGCGATCGCAAACTTTGAGCAAGCCAGATATTTCATGAGCGAACTCAAAAAGATTGGCTGTTGCTTTGCTTTAGATGATTTTGGCAGTGGGTTGAGTTCGTTTGCTTATCTGATGAATTTACCAGTGGATTATCTAAAAATTGATGGTGCTTTTGTCAAGAATATTAGTCATAATTTGATTTCTCAAGCGCTGGTTGAAGGCTTTAATCGTATTGCCCATGCGATGAATCTGCAAACTATAGCTGAGTTTGTCGAAGACGAGGCGATCTTAGAAAAATTGCGGGAGATTGGAGTAGATTATGCTCAGGGTTATGGGATCGCTCGCCCTGTTCCTATTAACTTTAATCGCTAGCCATCGCACTCAGCCAGCGAACCCATTGCCTCACGCCTGCGCCCTGTCTGGAGGTCTCCAAGAGTCGATCGCCCGCTGCTACAAGGCTGGCTCAATTTACTGTGTCACATTTAGATCGAATGTGCTGTAATTGTAAAGGATTGAGTGTTCTATTGGAAATAAACCGGAAAATTTGCCATGAAAGCAGTTGCGTTCGATCGCTACGGTTCCGCCGAGGAGTTGCAGTACCGAGAATTGGAAAAGCCGATCGCCAAATCCAACGAATTGTTAGTGCGAGTTCGCGCTAGCAGCGTCAATCCCGTTGACTGGAAAATCCGGCAAGGACACCTGCAACTATTAACAGGATATAACTTTCCTCGAATAGTCGGTTCTGACATATCGGGAGTTGTCGTGGAAGTCGGCCGGGAAGTCACCAAATTTCAGCCAGGAGATGAAGTTTATACTTTCTTAAATCCCCTAACTGGCGGTGCTTGTGCCGAATACGCTGTCGTGCCAGAATCGAGTGCCGCAATTAAACCGAAAAACATCACTCATGCAGAAGCAGCAGCAGTACCGATCGCAGGTTTAACTGCTTTGCAATCGCTCAGGGATTTGGGTCAAATTCAAGCAGGAAACAAAGTATTGATTAACGGCGCTTCCGGCGGAGTTGGCACTTTTGCCGTGCAAGTTGCGAAAGCAATGAATGCGGAAGTAAGAGGAGTTTGCAGCGGTAAAAATAGAGAATTTGTCAAGAGTTTGGGAGCCGATTTTGTTCTGGATTACGCAGAAGTTGACTTTACTCAACAGCCCGAAAAATATGATATAATCTTGGATGCTGTCGGGACAAGAACATTTGCTGAATGCGAAAAAGTGCTGCAACCAGAGGGAATTTATATCTCGACTTTGCCGAGTTTAGAGAACCTCGCACCGATGTTAACAAGCTGGTTTATATCGGGTAAAAAAGCTAAATTAATTGTCGCCAATGCCAACAACAGCGATTTAAGGGCTTTGCGGGAGTTAATAGAATCCGATAAAGTTGAGCCGATTGTCGATCGCACTTACAGCTTAGCAGAAGTAGCAGCAGCCCACGTTTACAGCGAAACGGGCCGCGCGGTCGGCAAAATTGCGATCGGCATTGAATAATGAAGGCAATGCACGGATTTTGATACCCCTACACGGATTAATTATCGATCGTTCCTTCTGCTGCTGAAGTCAGAATGAAGAATGAAGAAGGAATTCGGAGCAATTATGAAATAACTATTCCCAATTACTAATTTCCAATTACCAATTTTCAATTACCCCTTCTCTCTTCCCAATTACCCCTTACCAATTACCCATTCCCTATGACTGCTCCCTCAAACTTGGAGACATCCGAACAAGGTTCCGACAACAACCTCGAAACAATTAGCCCGGAAAATAGCATTGCACCAATCGCAGGCGGTGCGATGGGTTCTCGCAACTTAGAAAACGAATTTCTCGACGAACTTCCCGACGAAGTTGAAATGTCTTTATTCGACCATTTAGAAGAATTGCGACAGCGACTTTTCTACTCGCTAATTGCAGTAGCAATCGCAGTAACCGGTTGCTTTTTCACAGTTAAACCCATCGTGCAACTGCTAGAAGTACCGGCCGGGCCCGTCAAGTTTCTGCAACTAGCTCCGGGCGAGTATTTCTTTGTTTCTATCGAAGTAGCGGGATACAGTGGCTTGCTCATCGCCAGTCCGTTTATTTTTTACCAGATAGCGCTGTTTGTTCTCCCCGGCTTGACTCGCAAAGAACGCAGGTTGCTGGGGCCGGTGTTTTTCGGTTCCAGTTTCCTATTTTTGGGCGGTTTAGTATTTGCTTACATCGCTCTGATTCCGGCGGCGCTTAACTTCTTTGTTACCTATGGAGCGGATGTTGTAGAGCAGTTGTGGTCGATCGACAAATACTTTAAATTTGTGCTGCTGTTAATGTTCAGCACGGGCTTAGCTTTTCAAATCCCGATTGTCCAAGTATTGCTCGGCGTTTTGGGCATAGTTTCTTCCAACCAAATGCTCTCCGGCTGGCGGTATGTAGTCTTGGGAGCGGCAGTTTTGGGAGCGGTGTTAACGCCTTCTACTGACCCTTTAACGCAAAGTCTTTTGGGAGGTGCGGTGCTGAGCTTGTATTTTGGTGGGGTTGGTTTGGTGAAGCTTTTAGGGCGCTAAAAACTCCACAGAAAGAGCGATCAACTCGCAGCCCAAAAAATATAGAGACGCGATCGCCCGCGCCTCTATAATTACTAAAAGTTAAAATTCCACACCAAAGTTTTGTCAAAACTTTGACTACATTCGGAACTGTTCTACTTCGGGAGTAAAGCCGATCGGCAAAACGTAATCCAGATTCTCGTGGGGACGAGCAATTATGTGATACGATAGCAACTTTCCGCCATCGACCTTTTTAACTGATTCAATTCCAGCAGCCACTGCTGCTTGCACTTCAGAAACATCTCCTCGCACTATAATTGTCCAGTAGGCGCGGGTTATTTTCTCATAGCGAACTAAAGTAACACTGGCTGCTTTCACCATTGAGTCCGCAACTTCTACTGCAGCGGGAAATCCTAAGACTTCAACCATTCCCAGTGCAACACCCATTACAACATTCTCCTAAATTTCACAAGATATCTGACACTCATTGTATGTGAAATTGTTGACAGAAATTGGTTCTGATGATTTTGGTCAGCGTCGCAAGTCCGATCGCCCAAAATTTAAAAAGCCCCACAAGCTGTTGCAGCATTTAAATCCCACAGCAGGGCCCGCGCCGGAAATCCCGCCACACAAGAGCTGGTTTAGCACATCACGATCGCTATAGTTTCCCAAAGCGAGGGGGGAGGCTCGCACTCCGGTATCATTCGGATGTAGCGCTTTGGTTTCCCTCGGCGCAGCCAAGGGGGGAGGCTCGCACTCCGGTATCATTCGGATGTAACTGGATTTGATATGACGGAGGACTGATGAGTGAGGACTGATGAGTGATTCAAAACTCGTCTAGCAACCACTCCGAGGCTCTTTCACCCAAATCTAGGGGAACGCTGACAGCTTTACCCAACCGCGGGCGATCGCGAGTAGTTACGATGTATTCTCTCACCTGTGCCGTGCTCCCCCAGCCGTTGAGGTAATTGGCCACCGCATCCAAATGCTCAAAATAATCAGCCTCCGTCATCGGAAAAGATGCCTGTTCTAGATATTTCCACATAACTTGCACAAAAATCTTGCCCCGCGTCCGCCGCAATCTGATATCGTAAGACTTTCCCCATTTTTCTAGGAGTAGCTGGTGTAAATCCTTGCCCGTCATGGTTGCTCCTGAGTTAATCCATTAAACAATAAAAGACAAAGTTCAAAAAATGTAATAATACTCTAATAAAGGCTGGAAGGCGCATTCTTAAAAGGAATTTTCGCGGCCTAAAATTTGTGCGAGCAGATTAACGGCAATTATCCTCCTTCCTCTGCACGTACAGGTTCGCTAACAGCTAACAAACAAACGTAACTTAAAACCGTAAAGGCAGGTCATGGCTCAATCTTCTGCTGGAAATCCCGATGTCCCCGATATGGGGCGTCGCCAATTTATGAATTTGCTGACGTTCGGTACAGTCACAGGTGTTGCACTCGGCGCACTCTATCCCGTTGTCCAATATTTTGTTCCTCCGTCGAGTGGGGCAGTTGGTGGCGGGGTGACGGCTAAAGATGCTTTGGGTAACGACATCATCGTTAGCGAATATTTGACTTCGCACCCTGCGGGCGATCGCACCTTAGCCCAAGGTCTCAAAGGCGACCCCACCTATGTTGTGGTGAAAGAAGACCAATCTATCGCCGACTACGGCATCAATGCAGTCTGCACTCACTTGGGTTGCGTCGTGCCTTGGAATGTTAGCGAAAACAAGTTTATCTGTCCTTGCCACGGTTCTCAATACAACAATGAGGGCAAAGTGGTGCGCGGCCCCGCGCCTTTGTCTCTGGCCCTGGCCCACGCCACTGTCGCAGATGACAAGATCGCTTTTACAACTTGGAAAGAAACTGATTTCCGCACCGGCGAAGCACCTTGGTGGTCTTAAACTATTTTGGATTTTAGATTTGAGATTTTAGATAGGGGGTGAATGGTGAAAACCACAGATAAGTGCATCCCTAAAGCAGTCTAATAATCCAAAATCCAAAATCCAAAATCCAAAATCCAAAATCCAAAATCCAAAATCCAAAATCCAAAATTGTCTGACCTTTGAGATTGAATACTCTAATGCCACAAACTAATTTATCTGCGATATTTCGCCGCAGTGCCAGGACGATCGCGAAAACAGCCTTAATTGCGATCGTAGCCGCAGGATTTTTCCTCACCAGCGACATCGCACTTCCCCAAGCAGCATTTGCTTACCCTTTCTGGGCTCAGCAAACAGCACCCGCTACTCCCCGCGAAGCAACAGGTCGCATTGTTTGCGCTAACTGTCACCTCGGTGCAAAACCGACTCAAGTTGAAGTGCCGCAATCTGTTTTACCTGACACAGTGTTTGAAGCTATTGTCAAGATTCCCTACGATACTAGCGTGCAACAAGTTGTCGGCGACGGCAGCAAAGGTGGCTTGAATGTCGGCGCAGTTGTGATGTTGCCCGAAGGTTTCAAGATTGCTCCCGCTGACAGAATTCCCGAAGAAATGAAGGAAAAAGTCGGCGATCTTTACTTCCAACCTTACAGCGAAACCCAAGAAAATATTGTTTTAGTGGGCCCAGTACCGGGAGAACAGTACAAAGAATTGGTATTCCCAGTTTTGTCGCCGAATCCGGAAACTGACAAGTCGGTTCACTACGGCAAATACCAAATTTATGTTGGTGGCAACCGCGGTCGCGGTCAGGTTTATCCTACTGGCGAAAAGAGCAATAATACTGTTTACAATGCTTCGGTAGCTGGCACCATTTCTAAGATTGCTCAACAGGAAGATGGCGGTTATCAAGTGACAATTCAACCTGCAGAAGGTGCAGCCGTTGTTGATACGATTCCCGCAGGCCCAGAACTGATTGTTACCGAAGGACAAACAGTTGCAGCAGGCGAACTTTTGACGAACAATCCTAATGTGGGCGGCTTCGGTCAAAAAGACGTAGAGATTGTGCTGCAAAGTGCCGATCGAGTTAAAGGATTGATGGCTTTCGTAGCTTTGACCATGCTGGCTCAAATTATGCTGGTTCTCAAGAAGAAACAGGTCGAAAAAGTTCAAGCTGCTGAAATGAATTTCTAAACGCGGCTGTAATTAGTTGGGTAAGGTGATCTGTGCACACCCAACTATTAGGTAAGTAGGGCGGGTATTCCCCGCCTTATTCTTTGATAAATAACCAGTAAAATAATGTTAATTGATGAGAAAATAGTTGAAGTAGGCCCGCTGCAATGGTTTTATCGGGAAACAAATCCGGTTAACGAAACTGGTAAACCCCCCGTACTGCTGCTGCACGGTTTGCCGTCCCAGAGTTTTACCTGGACTGTAATGATGCCGGATTTGGCGGCCCAGGGATTTAGATCGATCGCCCCCGATTGGGTGGGTTACGGGCGATCGACAAAACCAGACAAGCGCGACTTTGCCTACACTCCCGATGCTTTTATTGACGCCCTCGCTGGCTTTATTCAAGCTATAGAATTAGACCGATTTTACCTCGTTGTCCAAGGATTTTTAGCTTCAGCCGGGATTCAATACGCTTTACGCAATCCCGATAAAATTGAGCGTTTAGCTGTTATAAATACACCGGTTTCAGCAGATATCAAGTTGCCTTGGAAAATGCAGCAGTTGGGGCTGCCTTTTATTGGCGACATGATGACGCAAGACCCGCTATTGGTTGACAGAACTCTCGAAGGTGGCAGCCGCCAGACAATATCAGACAAGGATTTAGATGTTTACCGCCGCCCGTTTTTGAAGAGTTCGGATGCAGGTCGATCGCTGATGAATACTGTCCGCAATATTCAATTGCCGCAGTCAATGGCAGAAATTGAATCCGGCTTGAAAGGATGGACTCGACCAACTTTATTTGTCTGGGGTTTGACCGATCCTTGGCTGAGTGTTGAACCTGTTCAAAAGCTAGTCGGTTCCCTGCAAAATGCAGAGTTAGTCACACTGGAACAAGCGGGGCATTATCCTCAAGAACATTGGTCAGAAAAAGTTGGCAATGCTGTGATCACTTTTCTGCGTCGCCAGGAGGTAAAATAATATTTTGTACATAACTCTCGGTGCTAGGTCAGTGAACCAGCTCCTCGCCGAGCTGCATTCCCAGGCAGAGCCTGAGAACGAGAAATCTAAAATCTAAAATCTAAAATCGATATGACTCGTCCCCGTTCAATTTTTGCCTTGATGATGGCGTTTTTGATGGCATTTCTGGTTAGTTGCAGCAGTGTCGAAGCAAAAGTTCCAACGACTTACACAGCAGCCCAGACCCAGCAAATTCAGCGCTATGTTCCTACCCTGACAGAGTTGCGATCGCGCATGGATAGACTGGGAACCCTAATTCAAAAACGGAATTGGGTTGATACCCGAACTTACATTCACGGGCCTCTAGGCGACTTGCGGAACACGATGAAAACCGTCTCTGCGAGTTTGTTGCCTAGTTCTCAACAACAAGCTGTTGATTTAACTAAGAGTTTGTTTACCGAGTTGGTTAACATTGATCTGGCTGCTAAAGAGCTTGACTATGCAAAAGTCACGACCAGCTATCAAAAAGCTGTCAATGATTTCGATACCTTTTTGCAGCTAATTCCTAAAGCTTAATAGCTTGAGGGCTTGGAATAGGGTACACACGGCTCACCGAGAAGATAATGTGCTCCGTGTGTACCCTACGAAAAACTACCAGAAACGTCTATAAAATCTAAAATCTAAAATCTAAAATCTAAAATCTAAAATCTAAAATTGAATGATTCGCGTTGCAATTATTGGTTGCGGTATTATTGGGGCTTCGATCGCCTTTGAACTAAGTCAATTTCCCGAACTGAAAGTTACTGGGTTCGACAAACAGCCGCCGGCACAAGGTTCTACTGGCGCTGCACTCGGTGTTTTGATGGGAGTTATCAGCCACAAAACTAAGGGTAGAAATTGGCAGTTGAGGGAAACCAGCCTTCAGCGCTACGAAACTTTGATTCCAGAATTGGAAGCAGTTACGGGGCGAAAAATTCCTTTTAACCAACAAGGAATTTTAATGCTTTGTTCGGAGGGAGAGGATTTAAGTAAGTGGGAAAAGTTGATAGCCACTCGCCAGTCTCAAGGTTGGCAATTGGAACTTTGGGATGTGGAACGAGTGCGCGAACTCTGTCCTCATCTCTCTTTAAATGATCAGATTATTGCTGCGATTTATTCGCCTCAAGACCGGCAAGTCGATCCGACGGCGCTAACTTTGGCTTTGGTTGATGCTGCTGAACGAAAGGGGGCGATTTTTGAGTTTGGCGTGCCCGTTGAAGCAGCGGCGATTGCTGCTAGTTTGGAGTTCGATCGAGTAATTGTGGCGGCTGGTTTGGGTTCTGCTGCTGTGACTGCATCCTTAAATCAGTTGGTTGACATTCGCCCGGTGTTGGGACAAGCGCTGCATTTGCGATCGGCCAAGCCTTTAGGAAACCCAGATTTTAGGCCGGTAATTACTTGCGATGACGTTCACATTGTGCCTTTGGAAAATCAGGAATATTGGGTGGGGGCGACGTTGGAGTTTTCAGAAAATGGCGGGGAAATTCAGGCGAAGGCTGATATGTTGGCGCAAGTGATGGCGAGGGCGATCGCACTTTGTCCGGCCTTAGCAGAAGCTGAAATTATCAGGAAATGGTCGGGATTGCGCCCGCGACCGGAAGGGCGGCCGGCCCCAATTATCGAGACGCTTCCCGGTAACGATCGCGTTCTCATCGCCAGTGGCCACTATCGCAACGGTGTTCTGCTGGCCCCTGCAACAGCGCGATCGATTCGAGAAATGATTTTGCAATAATTAACAAATGTTAATACAATCAAGATAGCCATTCATATCTTACATCTAAATATGTCCGACAAACCTTTAGGTAAACCCCGCTCTTTGTGGCGACTAATTTTGCTGTCGGGAGTCAGCTTGCTGCTATATTACGGATGGTACAAATGGATTATTCAAGAAGAATTGCGTCGCTATAACGGCAGCGGTTGGTCGGGAACCCTTTGCTTGCTTCCTTTTGTTTTAGGAGTAGCCGTCCCCCAAGCTTTGCGGATATTCGACCCTGACGTTCCCGGATGGTTTGGTTGGTTTTCCTTGCTCGGTATTGCTTGGATTTACATCGTGCAGTTCAAACTTTACAACACAGTTAACGAATTGTACCGCCAAGAAGGAATCAAAGAACCGCTAACAGTTTGGTGGATTTTTGTACCCGGTTTAAATTTAGTTGTCGGCTTGCGGCAAATTCACTTTTTGAGCCAGTTTTGGGCAAAAAAACAGGGAATTGAAGTTAAGGATAACTTAGCCGAAAGCATTCCTTTTCTGTCAGCTAACGCTTAAATAAATTAAGCTCCAATCGCTTGGCGCTGCGAGTAAATTTCTTCTATAAGCAGGTCACGCAGTTCATCAGCAATGTCCGTGGCAGGGTTGCCTGCGAGGGCGCGTCCAATCAGCCGTTCTGCTTCCCGGAGTTTGGCACTTCAGGGGGCGACAATGAGGCTATAATGCTTGCCCTATAAGCTTTATGGCTCTCAGCCCCTTCCGATAAAATGACTTTTTATTGCGAACTAAACTCAGCATCGACTCTACCCACTCCTGACAGGAGTCAACAGCAATTAACCAATTTTCGCCATATAAACCAATCCAAAACTTGCTATGTCTTCTTCTATTTCTATCTGGCTCTTGAGGACGACATACATATTTTTCTTGTCCTTGAAGCTGAGTTCTTTTCCCTTTTAACCACGCCGAAGTCATCGCTAAGGCGATTAAAATCATTAAAACAATCAATTTATCAGGTGATGCTTGAGAACCCTCTAGGTTATATCCTCCGGTTTTACAGTCTTTAAACATTGCTTCGATACCGTAACGTTTGCTATAAACTCCGACCGCACTTTTCCAATCCGGCAGATTAGTTAACAGATACCAAGGTTCATCTTCTTGTTTGCCTCGATATTTCCTCTTCCAATAAGCAGCTAAGTTAAATCGAGAAAAGCCTTTCTTTTGAGTGAAACCAACTTTCGGATAGAAAAAATGAATTCCTGGTTGAACGGGAATGGTATCTAGGGATTGAAATGGTTGTTTTTTTTCTCGGAAAGTCGTACTGCATTTTTGACGGAGGACAAAACTCAAACGCTGACGGTGTAACCATTGTGCTAGCTCTATGCTATGAAATTCGCGATCGCCAACAATGACTAATTTATATCTTTTTAACAGCCGAATTACTGGGCGTAATACTTGTTGCTGTTCGACCAAATTAGACGCCCCACGTTTATCTAACAACGTCCAGAATATAGGAAACGCCCTTTTTTGAACGATCGCACTTACCATTAAAACGTTATATTCTTTCCATTGGGTTCTATCTAATGCAATGACTAATTGACTTGCGGCCTTGAGCTGACGGGATATCACCTCTTTGATGATCGGGAACCACAGCACAAGTATGCTGAGCGCTTTAATCTTTAGAAATCGTTGTATGTGACGGCGGCGACTACTTTGTAAGATCGGCAATTGCAGGGTGGCCGCTAATCGTTCTATTCTGACTTCTTTTTGAGTCTGTAACAACCATACCAACATTTGAAGAGTAAGTAATTGTGTTGGGCTTAGGTATTTTTCCAGTAGGTCGTGATAGAATGAGGGTAACATTTTATTAATTGGGGTCTTGTGGTATTAGCGAGACCCTTCTTTTTTATCACAACTGGGTACTTTTTCACTCTTGAGATTATTTTGTCAATAAGCCGAAAATTTTTTGAATTCTATGATCGCGCGAAAACAGACCACTGTAAAGGTTCAGGGGCGCTTGTCGCCCCCTGAAGTTTGGCACACTCAATGGCAAGTACGGCGGCGCTGCGATGCAGTATAGAACGAGTAGGCTCAAAATCCCATTCGTTTGCTACTAAATCTGCTGCCGCCCGTTCTTTCGCAAAGGCGGCTCTGGTGAGTGCAGTCACTTGGTCGATATCACCGCACTGACGGGCGAGAACTGCTCGATCGACCAGTTCCATTGCTTCATGGTGAAGGGCTTCTACGGTCTGCATTTTTTGACGATCCGTGCTTTGGGAGTACCGAACTCAATTACAGATACATAGCCAGGAGCTACGTCATCTGAAGGGCGGATTTGTTCTAATTTAATGTTAACTCTGGCTTGAATAATGCTGTCAGAACCTTTACGAATCCCGGAGACTTCTAAGCGGGCTTTACAAGGCATCTGGACTTTTTGCTGCAATTTCTCTGGGATTTGCAGCCATCGCCAGTCAATGGATTTATCGCCCCTTTGCCAAGTCAGCGTAGACGATGATTTCCCAACCCAAGATCAGCAGGAGGAGTAGCTCAACTCCACCCAAAATATTGATAGCTAAAGGTGTGCCAGGTACTAAGACCCAGAAGGAAATCAGGGTAATGATTCCTGACACGACGAAGGTAATTTCATCAACAATAAGTTGCTCGATTTTGCGGCGCGATCGGTGGCGATCGCTGCGGTGGGCAATTTCCCAACCAAATAGAGATTCTACGTCTGGGTGTCCGGTCTTTTCTTTCACCTTTTCGACCAAGGTAAGCCGAATGTAGCGCCCGATCGCACTTATCTTTTCATCGTTTACTAGGTAAGTCCAGCCGAGAATCAAGGAAGCCCAGGGGAGGATTAGAAAGGCGTAGTAGTTGGCGGAGTTGGAAGCTGCAAAGGACACGATTGTACCGAACAAACCCAAGGTGACGTAGAGGAGGTTGTCTCGGAAACCAATCCGCTGGGTTTGCTCGGCTTTGAGTTTGTCGTATTCTAGCAACCAGATTTTCAGGATGGGGTCTTCTTCAGTCATTTTGTTCTTGGAGTGGGTTTTACTGTCATTGTCCCTGATTTCACCTATTCTGGAGGTCTGAGTGAGGAGAAATGCTTTTGTGGTCAATCGCATTCAATGATGGTCGGTGCGGCGGCTACGCAACCTTCTTCTGGGAGCGATGTATAAACCAAATCGATTCGGTTTTCGGTCGAGTGTTTCCAATGCAGAGCGAGTTTCTCTGAGATTTAAGGCAAGTAGATCCTCGAATATCTGTAAACCCATGTCGCGATATAGGGGCTGACGATGTAGTTGAATGGCAATTGTCGTTAAACTTTCTGCGATGAATGCTGTTGCTGGTGCTGGATTGGTGAGGTCTGCAAAAATGCTAATCAAACTCTGACAAACTTTAACCACAATCTCAGGATTGTTGTCCACTAAATTCTTTGTTTCAATAATTTCAGTCAGATCGTTGGCCGCTGCCAAAAGTGCGCCCCGGTTCTTGCAGATTGCTTCAACGATCTTCAACATTCCAGGATTCAGTTGAAAGCGATCGCGACTCCAGCGGAAAACGCTTGCTACAGCGTGCTGGATAGATTCGCTAGAAGAAGAAGCAAGGGTATAGAGAATCTCTGCTGCGATCGCCCGACATCTTTGTTGAACCCATAGATGACTTGCTGCGTGAGCGAGTCCGCAAAGAATTGCTTCATTGTCTTGAGTGGCAAGGTGATGGCGAATCCTCTCAACTGACCATTCATCCTGATATTGAAAGTATTGAATTAGTAGCAATTCACCATAGGCTTGTTGAGAAAAGTTGGAGTTATTAGCCCGAAGCATTTCCAGCCAACTCTGTACAGTTTCTTTGGGTTCAAACCATCCAACTGTGTGTGCAATGAAATAGAGTGCAAATTGATATTGCAAAACCTCTGGGTAGTTGTGGATAACAGTGTCAAACAATTCTGTAGCTTGTGCGCGATCGCCATTCAACAAGGGCTGCATTTGCCTTAATATATAAACCCATACTGCTGGGTGAGGTTCTACACCCAATTGCGAGCGGATAAATTTTTCCCAACCTTCTAAATTTGGGGGATTTTGCCTGAGATACCCTTCGGCGATCGCTCGTACAATATTGCCTCGACCACCGGGTAAGATATGAGAGCCTCCCAAGCCGAATAGGATGGGTGATTTTAAATCGGAGTGACGCTCATCTTTGCTCTGGTAATACTCCAATTCTGGTTTGGTATGCGTAGGTAGCCAACTTTCTAGAAGGGCTAGGACTGGTAATGGCAATCCTTGATTGGGCTCGGCGATTTTTTCCAGCGCACCGGCAGCATAATCACGAAAATATTCCGAACTAAAGCCGCGTTGATTAAGTTCTTCGACAATTTGAATCAATTTGCTAGCTGGAAACTCTATTTCGGAAAGATTAACTATGGCATTTCCCGCATAACTTTCATGGCGCTGTGGCTGAAGTTGAGGCAAAATCCGCAGACAGCGATCGGGATCGTTCTTGACAAGCTTACCAAATTCAGATGATTGTTCAATGGCACCTCCACCCCTTGAGATATCTTTGGCCCATACCGACAGGGAACGATCCCACCTAGTTTGGTCGGATAATTCATCAAACAGATTCAGTAATTCCGAATCGCTGGCACGGCTCATTTCCTCTTTAGTCATGCGTGGTCCGACAATTTGAGCTGCGGTCACAGTGGGGTATCGATCTTCTGCAACTTCCGAAGGAAAAGCACGAATTTCTTCATCTCTGAGCCTCTTGCCTGCCGGACTCAAGCATTCATCAGGAAATGCAAGTAAGAGTTGAAGCCGATATATACGGTTGTATTGCAAAAGATCGAATCGATCGTCAGGTTCATAGTTCTCCCAGGGATGGCAGTAATCAAATTGATGAATGGCATTTTCGATTTTTTCTCTGTCATCAGGTGATAAGTGTGGACAAATAGAAGAAATAAGGCGTTTTGTATCACAGTGATTTCCGTTTATGCTATCTCCCAGACATAAACGTCTTCCATCGCTAACCAAATAATTCAATATAAATTGTGGTTCTTGACTGGCTATCTTTTCCAATCCACGAGCAAGCAATCTATGAACTAGAATTAAATCTGATTGCAAATTTTGAGTTACAAACGTCAAAAAAGCTTGTCTATCTTGCCGAGCTAATTCTAAAATAGCTGACAGCAGTGCATCAATTATTTTTCCTGACTCGATATCTGGCTCTCGATCTAGGCTGACTAAAAAATCTTCACGATAGCTTGGGCTATTAAGGTTGAACTCTCTTGAAATCCGATCGACCAAATTCGTGAACCACCACCAGATTGATTCTAGAAAAGCTTTTGGATTTGCTTGAGCAAATTTCTCCAATTCATAGAAATCTCTTTCGCTTTTTAGTAAATGCTCCAGAGGCCTTCTTGGGTCATACTTGTATTCATGAGCATAACGTTGTACTTCATCAGCATCAGGCGGTAATTCAGGTGGAGAGATTTGGCTCTCAGAGATCGCCTGTGCCAACCGCTGCTCCAAATGGGCGTGAATAACCCTTGCAGCATGGCTGGGTAGAGTCTCAGCAATTCTTTCAGTGATCGCAGCCACATTATTCCAATCAATTTTTGAACGTTGTATAACCTGTTGCGTCAACCAAACCCTTTCGGGAGTCCACTGACCAATATTGAATAGCACTCGAATGCTTAAAAAGTCATAGGTTCGATCGTTCAACCAATATTCCTCTAACAAACTCCAGACATCTTCGGCGGCGAAACTTGCTGCTGCCGTCAGGAGGGGACAACAGTAAACTGCTTGCTCTACTGGTTTCTCTAACCACTGTAGGAATTCGGGGCGATCGCGCAACGTTCTAAACCAACCTGGACTTCCCATCATTGAGTCTAAAACCTTGATTGCCTCTTCTGAATTCAGCAAGGGAACGAGCAGCCTTGCCTCAGTGGGATTGGGATTAGACTGTGCCCCGACAAACTCGATCACCAAGGTACGAATATGCGATCTAACTTGTTGTTTGAAGGTGTTGAGTAAAGCTTGTATTTCTCCTTGGTACTTCTGGCAGGCTGTGCCACGCAAATAGTTGAGGTTCCTCAGCAAAATAGGTCGAATGAAAAGACCATCCTGGCGCTCCAATACGAAGTCAGCAAGCGATTTGGAGTCACGGGCAAAAGAACGAGCCAGTGTATGGTCGTATAAAGTTTGATGGCAGAAACCAAGCGTTGAGTTGTCCTGGTTAGTAATCAAAATTCCCGATTGCTCCAGACTACGACAGATTTCAGGACTCTCATCAGCAATTGTGGCCGACAGCCACAGGACTTCTTTCTCAGTCATGCGTTCAGCCAGTTTCGTCAGAAAAGCAATAGATTGTGCGGCTTCAGGCTCCTCAAGAATACGTTTTTTCCACAACTGATCCAGCAAATTTGGAAAGGATTCAAAAACTTGACCCGGTTTAGCGATTTCCAGAAAGATTTTCAAATGAAATGGATTTCGCAGCAGTTCCCGCAATGGTTCTCCCATACTGTGCGGATTGTGCTTCTCTTTTTCCAAAATTGGAGATATCTGTTCCCATGTTGGTAACTGAAGATCTAACCGTGGAAAACAATCCAGACGAGCAAATTGAGTGCCGTGACGAAACTCGAATTCGCGGCAAGTCGCCACAATGTGAACATTTTTAGTTTCAGATAGGGATTGGATGAATGACAGCAACATATTCAATCGTCCGGGCTGACGATCGAGCAATTCTGAGACAGCATCGAGTTGGTCTATCAAGAGAATAACTTTCTCTGTATTGGCGATCGCTTTAACCGCTTCTTTTGGATGCCTGCTTATCTGAATATCCTGCTGTAAATCTTCAATTGTGTTAACTGTATTGCTGAGATAGTCAGCTTTAATTGCCAGCAGCACATATTTTGCTTCTACCGCCGAATGTCCCAGAGTTGCCATTAGCGCCGATTTTCCACAGCCAGGCTCACCCAGAACAATGGTGCTAGAAAAAGTTTCTGTTTCAATGCGATCGATCAGTTGCTCTAATTCAGGACGAGTAATCTGTTGGTTGTCGCCGAGCGTCCGCTTCGACTTCAACAAGCCTTTTGAAGCATTCAGGAACTCTTCCTTCAAACTGCTTTGACTGATAGTAATGGTGTTAGACGGTTTACCTGTTGATTGAAACTTGGCCAGCAGCTCAAATGCGAAAGCACTAGCGTGACGGGCAGCAATTTCTTGATAGCCTGTCTTATCCACCTTAGCCTTGTTATCAATCAAATCAGAAATTCCTCGAATAACCATCGCAGACACCTGCTGATTGGCACGCGCTGTATCCAGGAAACCAAATCCTTCCATTTCAACAGCAACGGCATCCCCATAGTTCGATCGCAAAAATTGAAAAACCTCCGATTTCGTGGAGGAAATTACCTTCTCACCCGCTGCGATCGGCGCAACAAAAACGCGAGGGATTGGTTCAGTTACAGACAGTCTTTTTAACCAGTCATTTCTCCTGGCTTCCGCTCTGGCTCGATGCTCCAGGCTATAGGCAGACAAGCCGATTTCAGGTCTAGGCTTGAAGGTGTGTTCTGCTTTGCCTGACTCATACCCATAGACTTTAGTAGAAGCGACGACATCACCAAGAGCTACATCTTTAATTCCCCCAGCCACTCCAACAAAGAGAATAACATCAGGATTGAAATGGGCGATCGCTCTTTCTGCCTCCATTGCTGAACGGGGATTGCGGGCTCCTATTTCGACGATACCCACATCCCACACAGTATTAGGCTCGCTGAACTTCCCCCGCTCATAAATCGTCCCCTGCGGATGAATCTCTTCTTGAAGATCGGACAGATGGGAACGAACGGCAAGGTACTCAACCGAGAGAGCAGTCAGAATAACAGCACAGGGCATAAGGATTTATATAGAGAAGCTTTTTGTCTATTATGACAATTTTTTTGGTACTTGGGGATTAAAGATGTCATTTCGATTTGCGATCGACCAATTAGATTCCCGACTTCTTGAAGAAGTCGGAAATCTGGGTATTATTCACCAGAACCGATTCGGCAAATCCGCAAAAATGAGTTTGAGTTCCGGTTCATTAACCCGCTTAATTGCTTTAGGAATACTTACCCACTGCCGCTTTCTCCTGCCAGCTTCCGGCCAAATTTCTAGAACTGCTTGCACTTGCATTAAAAATACTTCTACCTGACAAGTATAGCCGGACTTTTGATACTCGTAAGTTCCCAGCAAATCCGGGAACACTTTACCCAACAAACCTGCTTCTTCCCAAGCTTCCTTGGCAGCGGAATCTTGGGGAGTCATGTCAGGTTCAATTAATCCTTTGGGAATAACCCAGCGCTTGCTAGCCGAAGAAGTAATCAGCATTACTTCAATTTTTCCGTCTTGAATGCGATAGGGAATTACCCCCGATTGCTCAACCAGTAAAGCGATTTTTATACTCATGATTTCTGCAATATTTGTGGCTACAAAAGCTGCTGTAACCTCATGAACGGTTTACAACTAAAAAATAAAAACAGCATCCTGATTCTCGACACTTCCCAAGTTGAGACAGCAATAAAGTGGAGAATAAACATATTTGGCTTTTCCTGTCTGTCGAAAATAGGAAATTCCCATGCACTCCCACTGAACAATAATATTATTATAATAACCGCGCGAAATCCTCTACCGACAAGCAGATAAAAGCCGATCGCCAATATCTGCCTTTATCTGCGCCGGTATGGGGTTTTACACCTAATCTTTCTTCGCCTTAGCCTCCAAATTTTCCATCCGACTCCTCAAATCTTGATTCTCCTTTTTCACCTGGTCTAATTCCTCCCGCAACTGCTTTACCGCTGCATCAGAACCAGCATTTTTCTGCACTCTTTGCACAGCTTCATCAGCCATGCGGCGAACGCGACCATCGGGAGTTTGGTCAGCTAAAGAACGCAAAATGCGAATTGCTTTGCGAGTTTGCATTTGTCCTAATCCCGCTACTACAGAGACTTGAGTCAAGAAAAACGTCTCTTTAGATAATTCTGCCAATCGCTGCAAAATCCGTTCTAAATTGACCTTCGTTTGACCAGTCGAAATTGTGCCCAACGATCGAATTGCAGCTAAGCGCAAAGCTTGCGGAGTACCGACGGCTGTGTATTTCAAAATTAAATTCAGCGCATCTTCAGAAGTTTTCATTTGCGCCAAACCGGAGATCGCACCCGATCGCACTACCTCATTCCAGCCCTGACGCTCTTTCAGCACCAATTTTAACTCTTTCAGTACCTGTTCGTCGCTCGGTTTTTCGTCGGGGTTAGCCCCTGCAATGGAGCCCATAGCTGTCGCTGCTGCTGCTTCTACATAATAGCTGTCGTCGCCTTTTTCGACGATCGATCTCAGCGCTTTATAAGTTTCGTGAGTTTGGATTTTACCCAGCGCATTCACCACAGCGCGACGAACACGAGCATCTTTATCTTTTAAACCACTTACTAAACCTTCAAAAACTTGGTCGAGTTTAATTTCAACTAACTGACCGGCAACTTCGGCCCGTACTGCCCAGAACGGCTCTTTCTTGAGAACTTCTGACAGCGTTTTCACAGCTTCCAGTCCTCCCTTTTTCGCCAAAGCTTGGGCAGCGTAAATCCGGGAAACCGGGTCTGGATCGAATTGCAACTGAGCTTTTAGTTCTGCAACTCCATACTCTAACGCAACAGTTTTTAAGTATTTATTGCCGACATCAAAACTGATAAATGCAGGCTTCTCTTCGAGAGGAAAATAGAAGCTTTGCTCGCGTTCGTACACTCGCACTGTGAAAGTTTTTAGGTTCGGGGTTGAACGTGCAGAACTTTCATCGTCTGCCTCTTTTTCCGGCTTGTAACCGAAGCCGATCGGAATTTTCAGATCGAATACATCTTTGCTGTTGCCGTTGTCATTTTTGCTATCTTTTACCTGAGTTTGTGTTACAGTAACTTTTGCTAATTTGTTATCTCCGTCCCAAGAATAAGCAACCTTATAATCGGGATGGCCGCCGCGATAAACGTACTGGTCAAACAAAAACATGAGATTGCGACCGGTAGCCTTTTCTATCGCCCTGAGCAAATCGATGGTTTCTACAGTTTTGTGAGCGTTATCCCGCACAAAAGTGTGAATTGCTTTGTAAAATAATTCGTCGCCCAACTCGGCGCGAATCATGTGATAGACGCAAGCACCTTTTTCGTACAAGTGGCGATCGTACAATTCAATGGCTTCGCGGTAAACGTGAGTAACAATGGGGCGACGGTAGCGGGAACTATCTTCAGCTAAATAATTGCGGGCTTCATTTAACATATAGTAAGCCGCGTCTTCTTTGCCGTATTCTTTGTCAGTCCACAGCACCTCGGAATAAGAAGCCATGCCTTCTTTTAGCCAAGCATGAGACCAATGTTTAATTACTACTAAATCCCCGAACCACTGGTGAGCCAATTCGTGGGCAACTAAGCTTTCAGTGCCTCGATTGTCGAGGGTGGCGCGTTCGTCTAACAAGCACCTATCTGTCAGCAAAGTTGTCGAAGTATTTTCCATACCGCCGAAGATGAAATCATCGACGCAGACTTGAGCGTATTTGGGAAAAGGGTAAGGATAGCCAAATGCTTCAGAGAAGAATTGAATCATTTGAGGCGTTTTGCCCATGCTGCGCTTAGCGTCTGCTTCGCGGCTTCTTTCCACGTAATAATTAACTGGTTTGCCGTTCCATTCGTCTTTAATTTCGGCAAAATCTCCGACTGCTAAGGTCATTAAGTACGTCGGGTGTACCTGGGTTTGGGACCAGTGATAAATTTTATCGTCGCCTTCGTTTTTTGTACTAATTAATTCGCCGTTGGAAATAGCAAATAGTTGTCTCGGAACTTGCACTCGAATTTCCGAAGTAGCGAGTTGTCCAGGATAGTCGAAACAGGGAAACCAGAAGCGGGAATCTTCGTCTTCGCCTTGAGTCCAAACTTGTGTTGGTTTGTCTGGATAGTGTTTGTCCGGGCCGACGAAATAGAGGCCGCGCTGGGGTTTTTCGACCGAGTATTCGATCGCAATTGTAATTGGTTGGTAAGCTTCTGTTAATTCGTGTAGTTGAATTTGCAGCACTTCGCCATCGCTGTCGAAATTTTGCTCAATTTCGCCGACTTTTACTGATTTGATATTCAGGTTGACAGCATCTAAGGTTAATTTGTCAATACCGCTGCGGACTGGATTGATGCGGATGCTACAAGTGCCACGAAAGCTTTGTTTGGGAATATTCAGCACTAAGTCGAGGAAAATGTGCTCTACTTGACCAGGGCGATCGGGGTTGTAGTGGGGCCTGGCACCGGGCATCTCGAAGGATTTGTGACCGTTTTCAGAATCAAAGTAAGTGTGTGACATTGTGATGGCAAAGTTGTGAGTCGATCGGCGATCGCTGGCAGCGCAGATCCGGCTGAACTGCCAGCTTATTATAGAGTAGCGCGTCCTAGTTGCTGTTGTCGCTAACTTCTTAAAAACTGGGTCGAGCGTTGACGGGATGGAAAAAATGATTTTTTCGCTACAATATCAGCAAGGTTAATGTCTGCAATCATCAGCCTGCAATTGAAATTGAGAGGGAAATCTGTATGACAGCTACACTATCAGTTCCCAGTTCGATCGAATCTTGGCTTGGCGACGAAGCCAAAGACTTGCTCACCCATCAAGCAAAAGTTTCTAAAGATTTGTTGCACCTGCCGGGGCCGGATTGGGTCGATCGCATTTTTGCTCAAACCGATCGATCTCCCCAAGTTTTGCGATCGCTTCAGCAACTCTATTCTAGCGGACGCTTGGCGAATACTGGCTATTTATCCATCCTGCCAGTAGACCAAGGAATCGAACACTCAGCGGCCGCTTCTTTTGCACCAAATCCCATCTATTTTGACAGCGAAAACATCATCAAACTAGCAATCTCTGCTGGCTGCAATGCTGTCGCGACAACCCTGGGAGTTTTGGGAAGCGTATCTCGCAAATACGCGCATAAAATCCCTTTTATTGTCAAGCTCAATCACAACGAGTTGCTAACTTATCCCAATCAATTCGACCAAATAATGTTTGCTTCAGTGGAGCAAGCTTGGAATTTGGGAGCGGTTGCAGTCGGAGCAACAATTTATTTTGGTTCTCCCGAATCGACGCGACAAATCCAAGAAGTCAGTCAGGCTTTTGCCCACGCTCACGAATACGGAATGGCGACAATTTTGTGGTGCTATCTCCGCAACGATATCTTTAAACAAGACAAAGATTATCACGTTGCAGCCGATTTAACCGGGCAAGCAAATCACTTGGGAGTGACAATTCAAGCTGACATTATTAAGCAGAAGTTGCCCGAGTGCAATAACGGTTACGAAGCTGTGGCTAAAGCTAGTGGCCACAGTTACGGCAAAACAGACAAGCGCGTTTATTCGGATTTGACAACGGATCACCCGATCGATCTAACTCGCTATCAAGTGCTCAACTCTTATGCGGGAAGGATGGGTTTAATCAACTCCGGCGGTGCTTCCGGGAAAAGCGATTTTGCAGAAGCAATTCGCACGGCGGTAATCAACAAGCGCGCTGGCGGCTGCGGCTTAATTTCCGGACGCAAAACTTTTCAACGTCCCTTTGAAGAAGGTGTAAAATTGTTCCACGCCATCCAAGACGTTTATTTGTCGCCCGAAATCTCGATCGCCTAAAAATTTACCGCAGAGAGATTTGCCTCAATATCACAACCTAAACGTAGGTGTAGACGACCCACAAATGGTCGTAAACGTAGGGTGCACACTGTGCACCTTACGTAATTAAAATTCCTTAATCTAAGTTGCAACTTAGCTATACTATTAATAGTAGCTGAAAATATATAGAGACACAGTATATATAATTTTAAAATGCCCCACAGCCTTGTTTTAAACCTGCGACCAGTTGCACCAATTCCATCCCAGTTTTTAACGGGACGGCACCTCCACGCCTTATTTTTGAACCTTGTGAGTGCTGTAGACAGCGATTTGAGCGCGTACCTGCACGACCAATCTCATGAAAAAGCTTTCACTTTAAGCCCTTTTCAAGTAAGCAGAAAAGAGGCTTACAAAAGCAGCACGCCCCAGCCACAAAAGAGAGTTTTGCCTCCGGCTTCCCGCACAATTTCGCAGGCTGTACAGTGGGAACACAAGCAAGCAATTCAGGAAAATACGCCGATTTGGTGGCGAATTTCTCTGCTGGATGACGGTTTGTTCGATCGCCTAACTCAACTTTGGCAGCAACTTAATTTCGAGATCCCTTGTCATCTCGGCCCGACAAATATATACATTACTAATATTTTGAGCGAACCGCAATCAGACCAGCCTTGGGTAAACTTTTGTACTTACGGCGAATTGTTTGAGAGAGCTTCGGAAACTGAGCGCCAAATTGCTTTTACTTTTTACACTCCTACTAATTTTCGGCAAGGTGTATATGATAGTGCTATGCCCACTCGTGAAAGTATTTTCGGCAGTTTAGCGAATCGCTGGAACAAGTACAGCAGCCTTGCGATCGAATCTACTTTCACAGAAGCTATTTTCCCGAGTTTCTTCGAGATCCGAACCGAAGTTAGTACGGATTCTCGCAGTAAATTTATTGGCTGCGTCGGCGATATTAGTTACCGAATTATGGGAGATATAGCTCCTGCTACTATCAAGCAAATTAACACTTTAGCAGATTTTGCGCTTTACAGCGGAGTCGGGCGAAAGACGCCGATGGGTATGGGAATGACGCGCCGATTGCAGGTTTTTTAATTATTCAGTTGTCGGCTGAATTTCACTGACAATTTCATACACATCAGTGTCTGGTATTTTCGCAAACAAAGGCGTCATCTGCTTCAATATTTCCTGATAAGCTTCGTTTTGATTGGCTGCCATATCTTCTACGCTTTCCCAAAAAATGATGGCAATACCTTTGTCTGTATTGGGCAATTGCAGCAGGTATGCTCCCTTAAAACCTGTGGCATAAGTTGCAACGGCTTTTTCAAAAAGCTGTTCTGCAGCTTCAAATTTTCCTGGTTTAAATTCGCCAATGGCAACGTAGGCAAACTGATGTCTGAGAAAGTCGAGAAATTCTGACATATCTTTTTCCTCACTTAATAGCGCTACACCAAGTTATATTTTACCCGATCGCCCGAAATTTGTGAACTTCACAGCTTGGAGTTTCGCGCTTAGCTCATCGGCGGATTTATTAATTACACGTAACTGCGATCGCCACTCAAATACAAACTTTTTGAGTCAGGCGGCTGGAATCTCTCTTAAATAAACTGTTGAATCCCGGATTTTAGACGTTCACAATCCTAGGTACGCCGGAGCGACTTCTACCGCTACTACAGAAGGTAAAGCTGCTGATAACTCAAGTCTTGTGTGTAACTTCGAGCATACACAAAGCCGTAAAAAGTTGCCATTCAAAAGCGGTTTTTTGCAATAACCCTATTGAATTATTTAAAAATAACCTGTAACAATAATAACAGAGCAATAAAAATAAAGTAAAGAGCTACCTCAAACAAATGAAAAAAATATTAGTAATTGAAGACGATCACTTAATCAGAGAAACGGTATTAGAACTTCTGGAATCGCGCGGTTTTGAAGCTGTCGGTGCCGAAAATGGAAAAGTTGGTATCGAGTTAGCTGCCCAAATTCCCGATTTAATTTTGTCTGATGTCATGATGCCCGAACTCGACGGTTTTGAAGTATTCGCAGCCGTGCGATCGCACCCTGCAACCGCCAGCATTCCGTTTATTTTTATGACAGCCTCCGAAATGGAAAAAGCCCTGGAACTTAAAGCAGACGGCTATCTCAAGAAACCTTGCAGTGTCGCAGCAATGATCGGGGCGATCGCAACTCAACTAGAAAAATCGATAGTTACCAACCCACAACATCAAAAAGTACAGGACAATTCTGCGCCATCAAATCTTAGCTTGCGCGCCAGGAATCAAAAATGTCGGTTTGAGATTGCCTCGGTTTGCTGGCAATGACCTTCATCATCCAGGATACAAGCCCCCGGATTCATCCGTCCAGAAATAAAAAACTTGTATCCGATGAAACTTGCCCCCCGAATTTATCCGTGGGGTCAATGCTTCAATTCTTTAATCTAAAATCTAAAATCGCGCAATCGATTGACACGCACAGTACAGTAACGTTATTGATACATAAGTTGAGGGAATTTCAAATTGGTTCCATCCAGGGGTGGCTTAGACTGGGTATGTTGAATTTGGTTAAATATTTATGAACGCACAACCCAAAGGCCGCCTAGTTTGGAATCACTCTACCCACCTTCCCGGTTTGATACCAATTTTAGAGCGCCTCACCCTAAAAATCGGCATTCAAACTGTCACTCCGGGCGTCATCAACAAAGTTAAAGGACACATCCCCCGCATGACATTAAGAGTGTCAGTACCCATCCGCGGGGGATTTAAAATCATCGCCAGACAGGGCAAAACCGTACAAGAAGTCTTTATATTAACCACTCTCAGTCAAGGGGACTTGGAAGAGACGATCGCCCAAACCCTAGCCAAGTAACAATTTTTCCTTAGCAAGCAAAGCCCGGGCCCTAACCGAAGTAGTTTCATCGGTTTGGGTGATTTCCTCAAGTCTGGCCGAAACTTCGGCTAACCAATCAGGTTTAACAGTCGCAGCACCCGCCAAAGCTTGCAAACCCCCCGCTGCTGCGTAGCGAACCACCCATTCTGGATCACGGGACGCTTGCAGTAGCGTTTTCACAGCGCGAAGTTGAGCATCGGCAATTTGTTGTGCCGGCATCAGTTCCCAGCAAATCGTCCCCAAACCCCTAGCGGCCGCCCGCCGCACGCTCAAAGCAAAGTCATTCGCTGCTGCATCAAGCAAAATCTCCAAACCCCTGGGATCGCCAATTCCCGCCAAAGCCCGAACAGCCCAAGCTCTCGCCCCGTAATTGTAGCCGTCAAGCTGTTCTAGAAGCGGCAGCACCGCAGGTTCTCCGAGTTGAATTAGCCCGTCCACGGCGGCAACAGCGGCGCCTGGGTTGTTGTAACCGAGCACTGTAATTAAGGTAGGAATTGCTTGTTTTGAGGAAGCTGCCGCCAGTGCTTTGACTGCGTTTAACAAGCCCTCGGAAGAATCTGCTTGTTCGACAGCCTGAATTAGTTCTAATGCCATTTACTTATAGTATTTACAACAGGTTTACAAACAATTTGAGATTTTAGATTGCTAATTTTAACAATATTTCCTATGAACCTAAAATCCCTTGAAGTTGCGCTATCATCTCGGTGCGAGAACAAACATTCAGTTTGCGGAACATCCGTTTAAGAGCTTGCTTGACAGAATTCTGCGTAATCCACAGCGCTGCACCAATCTCAGCATTCGTTAGTCCTTGTGCTACCAGTTCCGCAATTTGTACCTCTCGCGGTGTCAAACGACTCGCTAACGGCGAAATGAATCTTGCCTCCGGCACCTGTAACTTTCCCAGACGGGCTGACAAGTGAAGACATAGCGCGCTCAAGCGAGCAACTTCCTCACCACCAAATGCAGGTGTATCACCAACGCGGGCTAAATTAACTGTACCAATAAGACGGCCGTCGCCTACAATTGGCCCAGTTATTATGTGTTCGTGATCGTAGTAGGCGCAACAGCGCTGATAAAGTTCGCAATGCTTCCAACCTCCCAGAGGTAGCACCATTTCTTCGTGAGCGGGAGCATGGCAGTCAAGCACGTAGCGCAACACCGGATCGACGGCTCGACCAACTTTTTCGTAGCGCTCTACAAAAGCACTAACATTGGGTATCCCGCGAACATCAATCTCGGCAATGCCGGAGTGTTCGCCAAAGAAATAGATTCCCCAGCGCTGTACTCCAAAATGCTCGCCAACTGCATCCATAAACCGCAGTCGAAGTTCGCGCTCGTCGCGAGCAGAGGCGATCGCGTCAAATAGGGCATAAAGAGAATTAGTCATTGATGGGTTCAAAGTGTACTCACTTGGGGACTATGCCATTTTGAGATTACTTCCTACCATAATCTCTAGCAAAGGTTCCAATAATTTGAAAAATGACAACTCAAGCAAAATATTACATTGGTCTGGTGATTTTTCCTGGCATGACTCAACTCGATATGACTGGCCCTTACCAAGTATTTTCCATGATGCCTGACACTCGTGTTCTGCTGTTGTGGAAGACTCTCGAACCAGTGACGAGTAGCGAGGGGATGACGATTTTACCTACCGCCACCTTCAATGACTGTCCGTCTTTAGATGTTTTGTGCGTTCCCGGTGGCGCGATCGGGCAGGTGGAAATGATGCAGGATGCGGAGGTACTGGAATTTCTGCGCCAACAGGGAAAAACAGCAAAATATATCACCTCGGTTTGTACGGGTTCTTTGATTTTAGCTGCTGCTGGACTCCTTCAAGGATACCGCGCTGCTTGCCATTGGGCATTTCGCGACCATTTAGCAATGCTGGGTGTTGAAGTTGGGACTCAAAGAGTGGTTGTCGATCGAAATCGCATCACAGGCGGTGGCGTAACTGCTGGTATCGATTTTGGATTGGTGGTTGTTGGCACACTCTGCGGCGAGGAAACTGCCAAAATGATTCAGTTACTTCTAGAGTATAATCCCGCACCACCTTTTAATGCTGGTTCTCCCGAAAGTGCTGGAGAGATTTTAGTTGAGCAAGTGAAGAAATTTGGCGAACAGCTAATAGAGGCATCCCTCGCAGCAACGAAGCAAACAGCGCTCGGATTGGGTATTAATCATTAAGTTAATAGTTACCTGCGCTATTTACAAAAGGCTATCCATTAAGTTCATAACTTGGATAGATTCATCTGATAAAGATAGTGATTCTTGTTGATTGAGGTGATGCTCCAAAACTCCTTTGAGCGCAATCAATTTCAGGCTATTTTCTGCTAAAGTTTCAGAAATAGCTTGTGCTCCCGGCAAATAGCCGATCGCCCCCAAGTCCATCAAAGCCGATCGCCTCAACTGCAAATTATCCCCATTCAAAGCTCTTACCAACCGCTCTCCGTAAATCCGCTCACCAGTTAACTGATACATCGCCCGCGCCGCAGCGTACTGCACTCGCTCCACAGAATGTTCTAAAAAAGGTGAAATTAGCGGTATTGCTTCTGTCGCTTTCAGCGTTCCCAAAGCTTCAATTACCGAGTCGTAAGGTTGCACGAGGTGCGATTTTCCGGGCACTCGCACAGCCACAGCTACGCCCCCATCCAATAGCTTCATTAGCGGCTCAATAGAATCGCGATCACCCAGCATTTCTAGAGCTTGAGCCGCCGCTTCTCGCACGTAATAATCCGCGCATTCCAAACAGCGAATCAGCGCTGGTAAGGCTTGTTTGTCGCCCAATTTACCTAGAGCCCGCGCCGCATTTCGTAATAGGGAATAGTCGCCGATTTTTGTTTGTTCTGACTCTTCTTCCAATGCGGCAATTAAAGCTGCAATAGCTGCCGGTTCCTTGACTCGAAATCTACCAATCCACCAAGCAGCATAATATCGGAGACTGTCATCTTGGGAGTGCAAATTTGCGATCGCCTGTTCAACTGTTAAAGACTCGCCCTCAGCTACACCCGCCGGCGGTGAGTCGGATTCGTAATAATCCATAGTTATTAGTTATTAGTTATTAGTTATTCGGCGATTGAAATCGCTGCTACACAGACAAAACCCCCCTGGGCGGGTTGGGGAAACTCGGCGATTAAAATCGCTACTAACTAAACAGACAAAACCCGCTTGCGCGGGTTGCATTAACTCTTAGTCCGCCTAGGCGGACTTCATTTGTGTAGGAGCGATTTCCATCGCCCCTTCTAGCTTGTGTAGGAGCGATTTTCATCGCCCCTTCAACCAAACTATTGGTGCTCACCCGATGATTCATGGGATGATTCATGGGATGACTCATGGGATGATTCTGCACCCGCGCTTAAAGGATGAATGCTGACAATTTTCCCGCCCATGCGAGTAATCCGCTGCATTTCTTGATTCATCCGATTGTAAGGCACGTTGATAAATGTACTCGCGCTCGATCGAATCGAATAATCCACATTATTTGTTTCATCGCTTTGGCGCAAGCCCACAACTTCATACCGAAAGCAGCGACCAGCCGAAGCTGTATTGCCACTTTTTCCACCTACAATTTGACCCAACATAAGCTTCTTGGTAATTGGTAATTCGGACTGTTGACTGTTGACTGTTGACTGTTGACTGTTGACTGTTGACTAAAAGCTACTAACTGCCAACTGCCAACTGCCAACTGCCAACTGACTAAATTGCAGTAATGCTGGCGATTTTGCCGCCCAGGCGTTGAAATTTCTGGATTTGCGACGACAAATCCTCAACAGGTACGATGAAAGCCTTGCTGCTGCGGCGCACGCTGGGATAGCCGCCCGTGCGAATGCCCGAAACTTCCACGCGCAACAGCCGCCCTTCTTTGCCGTAAGCTGCCGCGCCGCCGAAAGTGCTGCTGGGAGTTACGTTTCTGGCAGAAGGCCGATATGCCCAACCTTCGTTACCGCCGGAGGGACCGACTACAGGCGTAGCGGTGTTAGTGCCGAGTTCGACCGCTAAGCGAGAGTTATTGCCTTCTAGTTGAGATGTATCGCTGTTTGCATAGCCCCGATAGAGGCGAAACATCCGGGTAAAACCGACGGTTTTTTGACCGCGCTGGGTGTTAAAGCCGCGGTAGTAAGGCACGATACTTTCGCCGAAGTTTTCTTGATACTCTACTGAATCGATGTAAGAATCAATATCAGCGTCGTAGCCTTGTGTTTGATACAAATCTAAGTGCTCAACTACTTCAGATTCGTCGTAGGGAGCGCGACCGAGCAAGTGTTTGTAGTTTAGTTCGATCGTCCGAGTTTGGAAACTGTTGTAGAAAAACTTGGTTTTGTACAGTTCTGACTTAGCTACAGCGCGTACAAATTCTCGTACAGTCAAACTGCCATCTCGCAGCAAAGACTCGGAACTTGTAAGTCGCTCGGATTTCATTAAATAGTCGTTGCCCAGCACCTGACGGTAAACCGCACGAATCACAGTTTCAACGTCGTCTTTGCTGTAGTTCGGGCGCAATTCTACCTTCGGCGCATCGCTCAATGCGGAAGTTCCCAGTCTGGACGCTGCTGTCGTAATCGCCACCAGATTTTCTCCTAAATTAATGACAAAAGTTTAATGCTTTGTTGCACTTGAGATTTTTAGGACTAAGGCTAATATTTCTCAAACTAGGGTGCGCTGGGCGCGCCTGCTCAAAGTAGGGTGTGCACTGCACACCTTACCTATACACATAAAATTGAAGAATTTTTTAGCCTTAGTCCTAACTTGCTAAAGACGTTTCAAAAAAACGTCTTTACAAACTTTAAGCTGTGGTAATACTTACCACTTTGCCGCCACGTTTGTTGATTTGCTGCAAGCGGCTCGAAAGTTGCTCGTAAGGCACGAGATATTCGGTAGTAGTCCGCCGCACTTGAGGCGAAAACTTAGCCGAACCTTGCATTGCGGTGACTCGGTAGAGTTGGTCGCGAGAACCGCCGGAAGTCCCACCAAGGGCTTTTCCGGTGGAGGCCGTGTGTATCGGGGAAGCCATATTTCTCGCTACTTCCCAAGTCAGCCGGGCTTGGGTTTGGTTTTGCGATCGATCGCTAGAAGCAAAACCCCGGTACAATTGAAACATCCGGTTAAAACCGACCGTTTTTTGACCTCTTTGGGTCGCGAAACCGCGATAGAAAGGCACTATACTGTCGCCAAAATTTTCTTCATACTCAACTGAGTCAATGTAAGAATTGATTTCAGCTTCGTAGCCTTCTGCATTGTACAAATCAACGTGGAAAGCAATTTCCGACTCGTCGTAAGGAGCGCGGCCCAACAAATGCTTGTAATTAAGCTCAATTAACCGTGTTTGCGAGTTCGGATAAAAAAACTTTTTCCGATAAGTTTCGGAATGTGCAATTGACCGCACAAAATCTTTCACTGAAATCTGCCCTTGCAGCAGCAGAGATTCAGCACTGGTAAGTCGTTCGCTCGACATTAAATACTCGTTGCCGAAAACTTGGCTGTAAGCGGCACGAATTACTGCTTTCGCATCGTCTTGCGTCCAGTGGGGACGCAGTTCTACCCGTCCCGCTTCTTCAAATGCTTTTATTCCCAACCGTTCTGCTGCACCTAATCCCGCCATCTTCGCTTCTCCCTTTTTTGCTTTAAAAACTGATAACTGCTTAAAAAAAAGTATTTGCAAAACTAGGCTTTGATCGCAGATGCCCGGAATTCTAAACAACCGCTAACAATCAAGCTAACAGTAGCTTACAATTCCGGGCATCACGCAAATCTAGCTCAGAGCGTTGATTGCGTAGTCGATGTAGGAAGTCGCTTCAGTTGCAGCGTCGCCACTCAGACCGTGGTTGGCTTTGATGTACTTGAGAGCTTCAACGTACCAGCTAGGAGACAATTCAAATGTCCGGTTGATTTCGTCAACACCTGCAATCAGGTACTCGTCCATCGGACCGGTGCCGCCTGCAACTAAGCAGTAGGTGACCATGCGGAGGTAGTAGCCGATGTCGCGAGCGCACTTAGCTTTACCTGTTGGGGTAGAAGCGTAGTTCGGGCCTTGCATTTGTTGGGTGTACGGGAATTTGTTGTACACAGCTTGAGCTGCACCGTCGATCAAGCGCTGAGAGTTGGCGGTCAACGCTTTGGCTGCTTCCAAACCTGCTGCTGCTTGGCGGAAACGGCCGAAGGCTACTTGCAGTTCAGTGCTGCTCAGGAAACGGCCTTGAGAATCGGCTGCTGTTACTGCTTCAGTCAAAGGGGTTTTCATTGTTCTGGTTTCTCCCTAATGTTGTGTTGTTTTTGTACAAAAATGATTGTTTGCAAAAATGCGATGCTCGCTTCTTTACAAGAAATGTTCGCTTGGCTATTTTTAGCCGACTGCATTAGCTGCGCGGTCGAAGTAGCTGCCGATTTCAGACATCAGCGAGCTGCAATCACCACGGGTAACACCGTTGGGGTCGTTAGCGATCGCGATTGCTGCTTCCTTCATTTTTTGCACGCCGGCTGCAACTGAGCCACCGGGAACTCCCAGAGCTTGGTATGTTTCACGCAGACCGTTCAAGCAGCGGTCGTCCAAAACGCTGGCGTCGCCTGCAAATGTTGCATAGGTGACGTAGCGCAAGATGATTTCCATATCGCGCAAGCAAGCTGCCATGCGGCGGTTGGTGTAAGCATTGCCACCAGGAGCGATCAGTTGTGGCTGTTCAGCGAACAGGGTGCGAGCTGCATTGGCTACGATGCTGGATGCGTTGCCGGTGATGCGGTTTACTGCGTCAATCCGCTTGTTGGCGTCGGAAACCATGCTGCTGAGAGCATCGAGTTGGCCCTGAGCTAGAAATTCGCCCCGAGCGTCAGATTGGGAAACCACTTTTGTAAATGCGTCAAACATGAAAGAACTCTCCTATTTGAGTTAATTGAGTTTGGTTGCGGTATAAAACCGTTAAGTTAAATTTGTTCAGGCTACGAGAGCCTGCAAGGGTTGAAATTTGATGCCAGCTAATCTGCTGCTTCGATCGATCTCTCCCTTTCCGCTACCTGCACTATTGTTACATTGCAACGGAGGTTTAAGAAACCTTAGAAAATTTTACACCTTTTATGAGATGCGACAAACCTTGTCAATCAGTGTTTTTGTTAACTTTGGCCTGTCGTTTCAACCCTCTGATAACTTTATACAATGCTCGCCCGCGTTTGTTTATTACAAATTATTACAGGAACTTATCTCTCTTAGAAGGTAAATTCTGGTTGGGCGAGTGGGGGCAAATCTCATTCCTGCGGTAGATGCGTGAATGCAGCTGGAAACTCCAAGTCGGGTTCTGTAACCGTGCTGTGGCGGTGGAACCGCCCCAAACCATCAAGTCGGGCATCGCCTCTGTTGGCTTTCCTACGGAAAACCGAATTGTTAAGAAGAGTTAAGGAAATTAACGTTTGGCTAAAACAAGGCACGGGAATAGGGAAAAAACCAAAAATTCTGCCCCAGCCAGGATGCAGGCAGAATTCGGTAGGTAAAATCCAATCTTATTGTGACCCCGATCGCCACAGCTACAACTTTTGCCCGAAATATCACCATTTAAAGACTAAACTCAGCCGTTGGGCCTTGGGTAAAAGCCGAAGAAATTGCTAATTTTTAGTTAAGGTGGATAAGTGCTAGGAGCGGTAGGTCTACAAACGGCGCGATAGATCCGCCAGACGCAGTGAAGTTAAAAGCTTCCTGCCTTCCCGGCATCGAACCGCCGCATACGAGTCCCAAGTTAAACAGTTTTTGATTCAGAACTCAAAACTTAAAAGTCTCTGACTGTAATCAGCCACATCCATCGGCTGTATCTGTCCGGCCGCAGTCCCCTAATTGCCCCATGCTCGATCGTAATTTATGTCTTCAACTTCTCCCTCTTCTTGGCACACCGTAGCAATTGACCAAACTCTCAAGCAGCTAAGCAGCAACAAAGACGCTGGCTTGAGCAGCCAACAGGTGTCAGAACGCTTGCAGCAATACGGCCCCAACGAACTAGAAGAAACAGGAGGCCGCAGTCCGTGGTCGATTTTTGTCGATCAGTTCACCAACATCATGTTGTTGATGCTGATGGGTGTGGCCGTGATTTCGGCTTTTTTGGACATTCGGTCGAATACTTTTCCCAAAGATGCGATCGCCATTTTTGCGATCGTCATACTCAACGGCATTCTCGGCTATTTCCAAGAAAGCAGCGCCGAAAAAGCCCTCGCAGCACTCAAAAACCTCGCTTCTCCCCTAGTCAGAGTCCTGCGGGACGGCAAAACTTCGGAAATAGCAGCCAAAGAACTCGTACCCGGAGACGTGATGCTATTGGAGGCTGGGGTAAAAATAGCAGCAGACGCACGCTTGATCGAAACATCAAATCTGCAAGTCAGAGAATCTGCTTTGACAGGAGAAGCTTTACCAGTTACCAAGCAAGCCGATCTAGAACTTGCCGAAGATGCTTCGTTGGGCGATCGACTCAACCTGATTTTTCAAGGGACAGAAGTTGTTCAGGGACGAGCAAAGGCGATTGTTACCAACACCGCAATGCAAACTGAACTGGGCAAAATTGCCACCATGCTTCAGTCAGTAGAAAACGAACCGACTCCCCTGCAACAGCGGATGAGCCAGTTGGGAAATGTTCTAGTCTCCGGTGCCCTAGCCTTAGTCGCAATTGTCGTCATCGGCGGCATGATTACCTTCCAAAACGGCGGCATCGGTTTCGATACCAGCAGGTTTGAAGAGTTGTTAGAAGTTTCTCTAAGCATGGCTGTGGCTGTGGTTCCCGAAGGACTCGCAGCAGTCGTGACAGTTACTCTGGCACTCGGAACTAGACGGATGGTGAAACGAAACGCCCTGATTCGCAAACTACCTGCGGTAGAAACTTTGGGTTCAGTAACAACCATTTGTTCCGACAAAACAGGTACTCTGACTCAAAATAAAATGGTAGTTCAGCTAGTCTCTACGGGCGACTGCACAGTCGCCGTCGCAGGATCCGGCTATGCCCCGATCGGAGATTTTACCGATCGCCATACATCGACCCAAATTAATAATTTAGAGGAATATCCAGAACTCGAATCTTTATTAATTGCCTGTGCAGTTTGCAATGACGCAGTGTTGCAACAAGAACAGCAAGAATGGCAGATTTTAGGCGACCCCACAGAAGGAGCTCTGCTGTGTGTAGCAGGAAAAGCAGGCATTTATAAGGAAAAACAGTCTCAATTACTGCCGCGGACGGCGGAATTTCCTTTTTCTTCCGAACGCAAGCGGATGAGCGTGATTTGCGAAGTGCCCGGCCGATCGGGACATTCGGGATTTCCGGCAAAAGAAGGACAGCAGCCGAATTATTTGATGCTGACCAAAGGTTCTCCAGAGTTGACTTTGGAGCGCTGCAAAGGCATTATAGTCGGCGATCGAGTACAACCTTTAAATCAGGAAATGCGCGATCGCATCCTCGCCGAAAACAACAACATGGCAAGCGGCGGTTTGCGAGTCCTGGGGTTTGCGTACAAACTCTGGGAAAACGTGCCACCCGAAGGTTCTGAGGAAACCAGCGAACAAGAAATGATTTGGCTGGGACTCGTCAGTATGCTGGACGCCCCGCGCCCGGAAGTGCGCGAAGCAGTGGTCAAGTGCCGCGATGCAGGCATTCGGGTGGTGATGATTACAGGAGACCACCAATTGACAGCAAAGGCGATCGCCTACGATTTAGGTATTGCTAAAGAGGGCGATCGAGTGCTCACTGGTCAAGAATTAGAAAAGCTTAGCCAAGAAGAACTCAAACAACAAGTCGAACAGGTTAGCGTTTACGCCCGCGTCTCCCCCGAACACAAATTGCGAATAGTCCAAGCTTTGCAAAGTTGGGGCAAATTTGTCGCGATGACCGGCGATGGCGTTAATGACGCCCCCGCTTTGAAACAAGCCGATATCGGCATCGCCATGGGGATTACCGGCACCGATGTCAGCAAAGAAGCTAGCGATATGGTGCTCCTAGACGACAACTTCGCAACTATTGTCGCCGCCGCTGAAGAAGGGCGAGTAGTTTATAGCAATATTCGCCGCTTTATTAAATACATTTTGGGCAGCAACATCGGCGAAGTTTTGACAATTGCCGCCGCACCTTTAATCGGTTTGGGAGGAGTGCCGCTGACCCCGCTGCAAATTTTGTGGATGAACTTAGTAACAGACGGCGTTCCGGCTTTGGCCTTGGCTGTGGAACCGGGGGAACCGAACGTGATGAAAAAGCCTCCTTTCAGTCCGCGAGAAAATATTTTTGCGCGGGGTTTGGGTTCTTACATAATTCGGATCGGGATTATTTTTGCAATTTTGACGATCGCGATGATGTCTTGGGCTTACGGATATACCACCAACCCTAACCATGTTGGAGATCCCGAGGCTTGGAAAACAATGGTGTTTACAACTCTTTGTTTGGCGCAAATGGGTCACGCGATCGCAATTCGGTCTAACACTCAGCTAACTATCGAGTTAAACCCCTTCACTAATCTTTTTGTGTGGGGGGCTGTGATTGTTACTACTGCTTTGCAATTGATGCTAATTTACGTTCCGCCACTGAGAGCATTTTTCGGCACTCATTATTTAACGGGGTTTGAGTTGCTGGTTTGCTTCGGTTTCAGCGCTCTGATGTTTGTCTGGATTGAAATGGAAAAACTGTTTGTGCGCTTTTACAAATCTAGAAAATAGTGTTAATGGCTAACGGATAATGAGCGATGCTTCATTATTCGTTAGACTGCTCGCATTTAACCAGATTCTCAACACTATAAAGTCATTGCAAGCGCAACGATCCGCAAAAACTGCAATTCCACAGATTCGCCATTGAATGGGTAAGGTACGCAATGGGCACCCTACGATAACTTTACTGCCAATTCCGAATTCCGAATTTCCAATTCCCGATTCCCGATTCCCGATTCCCGATTCCCAATATTATGTATTTGAAAACGCTGCACTTACGGCAGTTTCGGAACTACTTCGATCAAAAGGTGGCGTTTGACGCTCCCAAAACTATTTTAGTAGGAAATAACGCTCAAGGAAAATCTAACTTGTTAGAAGCGGTAGAGTTGCTTTCTACATTAAAAAGCCACAGGGTAGGGCGCGATCGCGATTTAATACTCGACTCAAAGCCGATCGGGCAAATTGATGCTACACTCGAACGTCAAACCGGAGCGATCGACTTAGCTTTAACTCTTCGTTCTCAGGCGCGTCGCACACTGAAGCTCAACGGTGAACCGCTGCGCCGCCATTTAGACTTTTTGAGCGTTTTAAATGTAGTGCAATTTTCTTGTTTGGATTTGGACTTAGTGCGCGGCGGACCCGAAGGAAGGCGCAATTGGATCGATCGCCTAGTCATCCAGTTAGAACCGATTTACGCTCACATTTTGCACCAGTATAATCAAATTTTGCGCCAGCGAAACGCTCTGTTGAAACGTTCTAAAGCAATCAGGAAAGCCGAATTTTCCGAAGGTTTTGACAAAATGCGATTTATCGGATCTGAAACTCCCGAAGACCAAAATATCGCAGAATTCCCAATGCCCAATGCCCCATTCCCAATGCCCCATTCCCAATCCCCCATTCCCAGTTCAGAATTAGCTTTGTGGGACGCGCAGTTGGCGACAGCGGGGGCTCGCGTGATCCGCAGGCGCGATCGAATTTTGGAGCGTTTGATGCCTTTAGCTCGAAATTGGCACCGGTCAATTAGCGGTTCAGCAGAAGTTTTAGATGTGAAATACGATGCTAATATTGAAGTAAGTTCGGAATTAATCGCTAAAGACAATCTTGAAGGAGTGCGGCAAGCATTTTTAGAGAAAATTCAAAAAAGGGCGATCGCAGAACAGTTTCAAGGAACCACTTTAGTCGGCCCCCACCGCGACGACATTACATTTACCATTAACAATACCCCAGCTCGTCAATACGCATCCCAAGGTCAGCAGCGAACTCTGGTATTAGCATTAAAATTAGCCGAATTGCAGCTTATTGAAGAAGTCGTCGGCGAAGCGCCTTTACTGTTGCTCGACGACGTACTTGCAGAACTCGATCTGAGCCGCCAAAATCAACTTTTAGAAACTATTCAAGAACGATTTCAAACTCTGATTACTACAACTCACCTAGGCGCTTTTGATGCTCAGTGGCTGCGACAAACCCAAATTCTCTCCGTCGTTGCTGGACAAATCAATCGATTTTAGATTTTAGATTTTAGATTTTAGATTGACAAATTTTCTGTTTCATGGTATTAATGCAAAAATTTTGAAAAATTGGCATTATTACCTCAATTCGAGATAGGATAAAGGTTAATTTTGATTGTCGCTTTCCCTGCCATTTTTCTAAACCTTATGAAGCATTACATTTCGCGTCTGTTAGCCCTGGTATTAGTTGTTGTCATCGGCGTAGCGGGCTGTACCAATGTTCCAGCCACTCTGAGTGGAGATTATGGTCAAGACACATTAGCATTAGTGAAGAGCTTGAGAACAGCGCTCACTTTGCCAGAGGGCGCGCCCGAAAAAGCCGCCGCTCAAGCCGCTGCTCGCACCAGTATCAACGATTTTTTTGCTGAATACCGCCGCGATCCCGCTCTTACCAAGCTGGCCTCTTTCACGACAATGCGGACGGCATTAAACTCTTTGGCAGGACATTACAGTTCCTATCCCAACCGTCCCGTTCCTGAAAAATTGAAAAAGCGTCTTGAGTCAGAATTTCAGCAGATTGAAGCTGCTCTTAACAGAGGAGCTTAATCTCAAAATTTAGGATCAAGGATAAATTTTAACCATTCATCTTTCATCCTTGATATTGGAGTGTTAACAATTTTTAGTAGAAATATCAACTGCTTTTAGCGCCCACTATATCCAGGCGCTTTTTTATGCAGAATTTAGGGGAAAAAATACTGAAACATTGAACTGGATATGATTTCAAGTCCTGGCTTTTTACCCATTTTATTCTTTAGTATGTTATAGAGGGACTTCGTTTGTAGAATAGCGGTTTCAAGTGGCGAGTCTTATCTTTCCTGCCGTTATTCGATCGCACATAATATAAATAGTCGCCAGACAGAATTTGCATTGTGCGATCGACTTGTGCCATAACTAAGTCAACCGAAAAAAGTAGAAAATTTGTAGCTGCTTGTTGAGCGCGATCCAGAAAATGCGATCGCCAGCCAATTTAAACTAGAAAACCCCATTCAACTCTCCCATGAAAATTGCACCAACCCGCATCGCGAATTTTCAACACCAGCGACGCTTTTTCAGTGCGGTAACTGCTGTTTTAACCAGTAGCTTCATCAGCCAGCTTGTTTGGCCCTTTATCGGAAATCAACCAGCTTTTGGCCAAACATCAGCCTATTGCCAATTATCCAAAGAACAGGTCAATCAAAAAGAAGACTTGCGCCGCGCCGCCCTGTCGGGAAAACGGGAATCTCAGCAAGCATATTTTGCTGTTTTGAACAAACACGCGCGGGAAATAGCAGAATGTCGCCAAAAAACTTGGCCCGAAACCCAAGCAGTTTGGCTGCGTTTGTATCCCTGCGATGTCAGACCCGGAGAACTCGATCGAGTATTAGACAAAGTTGTGAATAAAGGCTACAACCAAGTCTATGTCGAAGTGTTTTACGATGGTCAAGTGCTTCTCCCAGCAGCCGACAATCCTACGGCTTGGCCTTCTGTTGTGAGAAATCGCGGTTACGAGAAATACGACTTGTTAGAAAAGGCGATCGCCAAAGGCAAACAACGAGGTTTAAAAGTATACGCCTGGTTATTTACCATGAACTTTGGCTATAGCTATGCTCAGCGTCCAGACAGACAGCAAACCCTCGCTATCAACGGTAAAAATCAGACAAGTTTAACAGTAAGCGAATACGCAGCAATTAACGAGGACTTCGGAGAAGTTCCGGGCAATCAAGCCTTTATCGATCCGTACAACCCACAAGCACGGCAAGACTATACTTTGTTAGTAAATCAAATAGTCAAGCGCAAGCCACAAGGAATGTTATTCGACTACATTCGCTATCTAAGGGGCATCGGGCCCGCTTCAGTTGCTACCAAAGTTCAAGACTTGTGGATTTACGGCCCAGCATCGCAGCAAGTTCTTTTGCAGCGGGCTAACAATCAGCAAGGGCGAGATTTAATTCAGCGGTATTTGACTAAAGGATTTATCAATCCTAATGATGTTCAAGCAGTAGTCAAACAGTATCCAACTGAGCGAGAACCTCTTTGGCAGGGCCGAATTCCGCAGGCGATGTCAGTAGCAACTCCACCTTCTAGAAGAGACAATGCCACATCCAGATCAGCCTCAACAACTCCCGCCGCTAACAAGCCAAACCCTGCAACTCCCACACCAAAACCAACACTGCGGCTTCCCGATACCGGCACTCTGCAAAAAGACCTCTGGAAACTGAGTGTTGCTCACGCAGTCCAAGGCATTTTAGATTTTTTGGGAATAGCAATTCAACCCGCTCAAAGGATGGGAATTCCTGTAGGAGCGGTATTTTTTCCCACTGCAAATCAAGCGATAAATCAAGGGGGATATGATTCGAGATTGCAGCCTTGGGACACCTTTCCGCCTGCCGTGGAATTCCACGCCATGTCTTACGGAAATTGCGGCGATGTAAGCTGCATTGTGCCACAGGTGCAGCGGACTGTAAGTTTAGCACCTGCGGGGGCAAAAATCATTCCTGCCATTGCTGGAGATTGGGGAAAACCTCTCAAAAATCGGCCGTCTTTGGAGATTCAAATGCGGGCAATTCGCGCCGCAACTCCCCAAATTAATGCGGTGAGTCATTTTGCTTTTGGGTGGCAAGAACCGGAGGATGAAAGGGCACGGCAAACTTGCAGATTGTAGATATATTCCTGGACGAAAAGGGTGTCATTACCTTGTTTTATGGTTGCCGCAAGAGCATGAAAGCGTAGATTTTTGAGCAATAAACCGGGTTTTTATATGGGAATCAGCGGCGAATCACGAGTGATTTGCCTAAGAAAACCCGGTTTTTGCCTAAGTCTTGCTTGAGTGCGATCTACCTTTTGCCAAAAAAATTAATTTACCAAATTTTCAAGCTACCAGAACAATCAGGCATAATGAGATTTGTCAAAATAAATCGCATACCTGATGAGTCCCAAAGGCAATAAAAAACGGGTTATTAAAACCGTTATATTTATCGGATTGAGCCTCACCATTTCCCTGTTGTGGGAAAACAGAAAAACCGCCAGTTCAAATCCGCTAATACCGATCGCACCCGTTGAAAATCCCCCGCCAAACCTCCTGAAACCCCGAAAACTAAAAACACCCCATTCTGCCCCCGCAGCTCCCTCTCCCAAACCTCCCGAACAACCTTTAGTCTTCGCACCGCCCGCGCACTTTCGCAGCCAAATTGTTTATAAAGCCAGTATTAACAACTCAAAAGTTATCGCCCTGACATTTGACGATGGCCCTTCGCCTGAAACTTTGAAAATATTAGAAGTTTTGCACAAACATCAAGTTGTGGGCACATTTTTCTGCTTGGGTGCAAATTTGCGGGAGTATCCAGAAATTGCGAAAAGAGTTGTGCAAAGGGGAAATGCGATCGGCAATCATACTTGGCATCACTATTCTCACAATGTTACCAAAAAAACAGCATCGGATGAAATAGATAATACTGGCGTTCATATTTATCGATCGAGTGGGGCAAAAAGTTTCTTGTTTCGCCCTCCCGGCGGTCGCTTAAATAACGGTTTGGCAAATTACGCTAAAAAAAAATTATGTAGTGGTGATGTGGTCGATCGATCCTAAAGACTTTCTGCAACCTTCGGTCGCTGCGATCACCCGTAGCGTGCTATCCCAAGCGACATCGGGGGCGATCGTATTGTTGCACGACGGCGGCGGAAATCGCCAGCAAACAGTCGAGGCGCTATCTGCAATTATTCCCAAACTCAAACAGCAAGGATATCGTTTTGTCACCGTACCGCAATTGCTGCAAATGCAAGCTGGACAAAAACAGCGAATTGCCAATCAAAAAACCCAATAAACAGACATCTCAGCCAAATCTGCTTTATCTGCATTTCATTTGCGTTCATCTGCGGTTAAAATCAACATTATGCTAAACTTATTAATCACTATAAAACCATTTATTAATCCTAATGCAAAAACTTCTCTCAAGAGATATCAACCTCCGCTATCTAATCGATAACTTCGGCTTGCAGCGAGTTCGCAACAGCGAATTTTTCCGAGAATGGCAAGAAAACTTACCCGAAGTAACAGACTCAGAAAAACAATTGCTCGATCGCATCCAAGACATATACTTCAACTTGGTAGACACCCCGCCTGTATTGGAAAATGCAGTCAAGCTAACAATTATCAGCCCCATTTTGTTTATTGCCGGTCTGTATGAGTCTCCTTTTCAAGTCAAAGCCGAAAAGTCTATCGCCATTCAAGAGGAAGACGAAGGCAGAATCATCGAAGGCAGAATAGATATCCTAATTATGAAAGCAAACTTGTGGGTGACAGTAATTGAATCCAAACAACTTTCGTTTTCAACGGACGAAGCACTTGCCCAACTCCTGACATATATGCTCGCCGATCCCGATCCAGAAACTCCTACTTTTGGCATGATTTCCACAGGTGCTAACTTCTCGTTTGTGAAGTTAGTCAGAGGGGAAACTCCCCAGTATGCCTTATCTCCAGAATTTGTAATCCGCAATCCCGGCAATGAATTGTACCGAGTTTTGCAGATTTTAAAACGCCTGAGTAAACTTTCAGACTAGCAATAAAAGCCATTTTGAGTTATCTTTCAAAGCAGACAATATCTAATATCTCAAATTTGAAACTGGTGCGAGCATGGTAAATTACTGGATAGTTGGCGCTGTGGCAATAGCTTCTGTCTGCTGGGCAGAAATAATACGAGACTTTTATCACGTCGTGTCCCATTATTGGGCACCCCTGCAAAAGCTGCACACTTGGCATCACCGCGTTTTCCGCCCGAATTTGACCGCCGTCAGCGAGACTATTTACAAGCAAGCACACTGGCGTCACGACGTGCCCGAAGCTGCGGCGATGATGGTTTTGGGCTTGTTGGTGTGGGTTGTAGCTTATTTTGGGCTGCCGGAATATCACTGGGGCGCAGCAGCGGGTTGTATTTATACTTTAGGCTTTTTGTTGAGCGCGATCGCCCGCGCGATCGGCATCAAAGGTGCAGACGAATTAACCGACATCACCCACCAACCGGGAGATTTCCTAACTCCCCCTGGCAAGTGGTTAGTTAATAAACCTTATCACTGGCGGCATCACTTCGACAATCAAAATGCTTACTATTGCGGTACTTTCACCTTAATAGATAAACTTATGGGTACAGCACTTTCTCTCAAAGGCAAAACTGTAGCCGTCACCGGTGCATCGGGAACTTTAGGGCGTTTGCTACTCAAACACCTCCACAAAGCTGGTGCAAAAGTGATCGCCCTCTCCTCTGGAAATGAGGAAATTACTTTGGATGTAGACGGCGAAAATTTACCTGTAAAAACCGTAACTTGGCAAGCTGGCCAAGAGGCAGACTTAGCCATATTGTTAGAAAAAATCGATATTCTCGTCATCAATCACGGGATTAACGTACAGCGAGAAAGAACAGGAGAGGCGATCGCAAAATCCTACGAAATTAACACTTTTTCCGCGTGGCGGCTGATGGAACTCTTTTTCTTAACAGTCCGCACTAACGAAAACATCGCTTGCAAAGAAGTCTGGATCAACACTTCCGAAGCAGAAGTAATTCCCGCTGTCAGTCCCCTGTACGAACTCAGCAAACGCGCCCTGGGAGATTTAGTCACCCTGCGTCGGCTGGATGCGCCCTGCATCGTTCGCAAACTGATTTTAGGGCCGTTTAAAAGCAACTTAAACCCGATCGGCATCATGTCTCCTGACTGGGTAGCGCAGCAAGTTGTCAAACAAGCTAAAGCTGATGCCCGCAATATCATCGTCACAATTAATCCTTTGACTTTTATCATTTTTCCAGTCAAAGAGTTTTTTGTTTCCCTCTACTTCCAAATGTTCAGCCGGAAAGCGATTTCCGAGATAACGGAAGCTGCGGCCTCTGAAAAATCTAGCGTTGAAGCTAAGATTAATTAATGAACAAGAAACCCGGTTTTTTATTAGATAAACCGGGTTTCTAACTTGGGATGTAATACCAAATTCGGCTTTAATACCCCTTTGATTCTTTTGTCCCTCTTTGCGGAGACCAAATTTTGTGTACGATCGGTTTCAACCGCCGCGTATTATTTAATTACTAACCTCAGCCATTTCAATGACGCGGCCGTCGTAATCCTTGACCAAAAAATTCAGTGGCTTTTCCCGGCGAATTTTATAACTAATGCCGCGAGTTTGTACCCTCATCAATAGCTGATCCAAACATTCGCGATCGAAACAAACGTGACGCTGGCGATTTTTTTCCCCTGCACCGGCCCCGCTAATAATGTGCAGTTGGGTATTTTTCATCAACTGATACCACAAACCCTCGGGACTCCCCAGCGTTTGAGAGGTCGTTGCCCTCCCGACATTCGGCGACAAATACAGCGGATCGATACCGGTTGTCCCCAAAGTTTGCTCGTAATTGTAGTAGTAGTGCAGCGGCACTTCTGCTACGGGCAGGTTTAGCATACCTTCATAGAACTCCCTCGCTTGTCCGAGATCGGATACCATGACCGTGTGTACCTTCGGAGCACTGGTGAGAAACATCCACATCGCCCCGGCATAGGCCGCCAGCAGCATTACCATAATCCCTTGAGTCGAAAATAAGCTGTCCAGGGGCAGGGACGGCAAAAAAGAGCTCAAGTACAAAGGCCGAAGTCCAAAAGCAATAAAACTAACTGCTAGAGTCATGAATTATAAGAAAGGTAAACAACGAAATTTAGGAAGATTGCAGTCGCGATCGCCCGCGAGACTTAAACTATTAGCTTAGCCATCTATGTTAGCAAAAACTAGCGGTTAGGCCCTACCCGATGAAAGTCTTTGTCTACGGCACTCTCAAACCCGGGCAGTGCAACTACCTCCGCTACTGCGAAGGAAAAGTTGTGGATGCTTGCCCCGCGATCGCCCGCGGTCAACTTTTTGCGCTGCCGATCGGCTATCCTGCGATGATGGCCGGAGATGGCACAGTCTGCGGTTTTCTCCTCTGTTTCGCAAACTCGGCTATTTTGGACGATTTAGACCGATTGGAAGACTATCATCCGCTGCGGGAACCGACACAAAACGAATATCAGCGGCAGGAAATCGAAATCTTCGATCGACACCTCAAACCTTTAGGCATGGCTTGGGCATACTTCATGTTACCCGATCGCGTCCGTTCCCTAGGAGGCATCTGGCTGCCCCACGGCAGGTGGGAAAATAGGTTTTTCACCAAATAAGGTGGTTAATGCCGATGAGCTTAGGAAATTGCCATTGCAGGGGGCGAAGGTGGCTCGAACCTGTAACCGTAACCTCGGATAGTTTTAATAAACTGCGATCCAGTAGCATCAACTTGAATCATTTTCTTGCGAATCTGACCAATATGTACGCTAACAACTTTCTCTTCTCCTGTGTTGTCGCAGTTCCACCCCCAAATTTTTTCAATTAGCTGTTGGCGACTCCAAGATTGACCGGAATGACTTGCCAAAAAATACAAGATATTAAATTCCAAGGCTGTTAACTTGATAATGCGATCGTTGAGTGTTGCTTCCCGGCACGCTGAATCGATCACGAATTGATCGAATACAATACGTGATGGAGTGACAGGACTCATGCGTCTCAACACCACTTCTATACGAATTGCCAACTCTGCCAAACCAAAGGGTTTACAGATATAGTCATCAGCACCGGCGGACAGGAGTTTAAGTTTATCAGCTTCGTCTGTGCGGCTGCTTAGCATTACCACAAAAGCATTAGTACGGCGCTGCATTTCCTGGCAGAGGTGATAGCCTGTAGTATCCGGCAAATTCCAATCGATAACTACTAGCAGTGGCTTGAATTTTTCAAACAATGTTAAAGCCGTCGCGCCATCTGCTGCCGACGTAAACCCTTCGATCGTAGCAAGTTTGCACTGCTGCAAAACTGCTTCGGGAATGGGTAAATACTCTAACTGCTCGACCCACCATAAAACTTGAGCAACACTCTTGAGGTCAGTATTTAGTTGAAGGTGAATCGTTTTAATTGGCTGGTTGTCACTTCGATAAATTTGGCGATTTCGTTGCCTTTTTCACCGCAATATAAAGCCATTTAAAAAGTCAATTACCGCTTAAAATAACCAGATTGAGGGCGAGGTTGGGGGTGGTATTAGACCTGGATGATTTTTTTTTTCCTTTTCCCTTCTCCCATCCTTTGAGCTTGCTCTTAATCGCAACCCTGAACGTTTCCTTGACCCAGCCCTTTACCTTGCCGTTAAATATACCTTTGACCCTGCTGTTGAACTTACCCTTGACCTTGTTCTTGACCTTGCCATTTTGCCTGTACTCGACGGTGCTATTGACCCTGCCCTTAGTCTTGCCCACGACATTCTTCTTGTCCCTGTTGTTGAACCTGAACTGATGCAACCACTGCAAGAATTTAAGAAACTACTACCTCACCCCGATGGTGAGAAGGAAATATTTAGGCAATGGTGGCAAGCTAACGGACAAGTTTGGACTAAGGAATTAAGACAAATCATAATTTCCTATCGCAATATAGGTCACGATTGGCAATTTAACGAACAGCAAAATTTATGACTGAGGAAGTATTATGATCCTAATAAATTGCTGGTATATTGCCTCAATAGCGCTTGTAATGTATCTCCTGCTGGGCGGCAGGAAATTGAGAAGACATTGCTGTTGCCGATCGCAAATCTGCAAAAAACCGAGGCCAACTGCGATCGAGTTTAATTGCTCGCCATCGCCTTCCCCTTCGCCTGGACACGGAGAGAGCCAGTGGAAATGATATAATGGCTAAAAGTTATTAGAAGTAAAGCGCATGAACATTACTCTAAAACCTGACCATAATAAATTTATTGAAGCGCAAGTCAAAAGTGGCAAATATTCTTCGGTGGATGAGGTAATTGCTGCGACGTTGGAACTACTCGCAGACAGAAGCGATCGGCAACAGAGCGATCGTTATCAAGAATGGGTCGATGAAACTCGTCCAAAAGTATCGGCAGGACTAGCTCAGCTTGAACGCGGGGAAGGAATTGATGGGGAAATAGTTATAGCTAGATTGCGGGAAAAATTTCGCAAAATGCGGGAAAATCAACAATGAGTCGCTACATTATTTCCCCTGAAGCCCGTCGAGATCTCAATGAAATTACCGATTACTTTGCAACTAGGTGACAAGTGCGATCGCGTGTTCTAATTCAACTAGCTACATACTCGGATATTAAGATGCGATCGCCCCACAATTCGTCATTCAAAGCCAGGAAAATGTCAAAGGATATATCCTACCTTGAAAAACTGGGAAAAACGGCAAAAAGCCCCCTTTTTTAGGGAGCTTCGCGACTTCCGTTATTGCTCAAAACAGAAATTCTACTGCGCCTTTGGCAATGACTTTTGAGGGGTTGCTAGACCAACTTTGGGAATATCCATTATCGGTGCATTCACCCCAAGCATCAAATCGTTGGGATTAACAATCTCCACCAGAGGCTCGTTCAAAGCTACAATCAAACCGTCAGATTCAGCAGGAACGGGCGATCGAGCAAACTGGGGAGCAAACAATTGGCGGCCGCCACCGACACCAGATACCACCGCAATCAACAAAGCTGCGATCGCACCTCCACCCAACATCCAAGTTTGTTTCGACTTGCGTTCCACCCGCTGCAAAACCTTCGTCGCCAACTCCTGTGCAGATTGTTCCGAAGCAGGCACCGGCATTGACTGAAAACCCCGCTGCATCATCAGAAGTCGCGAGTACAAACCCTTCGTCACAGGGTCATTTGTCAGCCAGTCCTCGACTTGCCGACGTTCTGCCGCCGTCACTTCGCCGTCGAGGTAGGCACTCAGCAATTCAAATCGATCGCGCATCATAGTAGTTACATTCCCCTGGGGATAATTCTTGTTAGCTTGAGTTTCAGCGAGTGAATCCCCGATACCTTGCTGATTCTGATTTTTATCCGATTCAAAGTTATAATTCATATTTCAAAATTGCTTTAATTGGAGGAAAGACGCACTCGCGATTAGAATGATTTACTGCTTTTTTATATTTTAAAAGATAAGTTTTGATGTCACAGCCAACATCACCACATCTTCTTGACCCGCCTCTCAAAGCACTCTTGCTAATTACCATCGAGATATTTTTGCAATTCCAACTGCAATCTTTGGCGAGCTCTAGCAATTCTCGACTTGACAGTTCCCAGAGAAACACCGGTCATTTCCGCTATCTCCTCATATGCTAAACCTTCTATTTCTCTCAAAACAATTGTCGTGCGGAATACTTCTGGCAAATCCGCGATCGCCACCCGCAACTGGTCGTAAAATTCTCGAGTCGTCAAATCTTCATCAGGCCCCGGACTGTCGGCGGGAATTTCCCAATCTACCTCGCCATCTTCCAGAGCACGGGGTACGTCCAGCGACAGCGGAGTTCGCACCCGCTTGCGCTTCCGCAACTCATCGTAAAACAAATTAGTGGCGATGCGGCTCAGCCAGCCGCGAAATTTTACCGGCTCTTGCAAGCGGTTAACATTGCGGTAGACCCGAATCCAGACTTCCTGAGCCAAGTCTGCTCGGTCTTGCCAGTCAGGAGCCAAGTGATATAGAACCCTGTCTACGTGAGACTGATAACGCTTCAACAGTTCTGAAAAAGCAGTGCTCTCAGGTCGATTTCCTTCCTGACAACGCAACACCAAGTCATAATTAGAGAGTTTTTCGGCTGGCAATTGCACTCTTTGAACGGTCGCCACAACCGCAGACCAGGACACGGAAATAAAGTCGCTCATCGGTGGAATTGGCTCATCGAACATTCCACATTTGTTGACGCTAGCAGATCCCGATGGGTTCCCGCACTCGGAAACTGCGATCGGCTTCACTCATCAAACAGTCAATGACTGCTGACTGCTTACTAATGCCCGACAACTTCGCACGCTCCTATACTAACCCAACTGCTAGAACCGTCGGCCCAATGTTCCTTTTTCCAAATCGGTACATTGTGTTTGAGCGTATCTATGGCGTACTGGCAAGCTGCAAAGGCCTCCCCCCGGTGGGGGCAACCAACAGCCACCAGTACGCTGATTTCTCCCACCTGCAAGTGTCCGACGCGGTGGTGAATGGTGACCCGATTGACATCGACCCACTGGCGGCGGATTTCCGTAGCGATTTGCTGGAATACTCGCACGGCCATCGGTTCGTAGGCTTGATATTCTAGGGAAACTACAGCTTGACCGTCAGTTTGGTTGCGGACTGTACCGCTCATCATTACCACGGCTCCGTTCGCGGGGTCATCTGCCAAAGCGTATATTTCCTCTACAGACAACGGCGCTAAGGTAATGGCGAAGCTGTCTGATTCATGGCGTTGAGGAATTGTGCCGATCGAAAGTGCAGCGCTAGAGTTCATTGCCAAAGAAGAGGTGCTGGATAAGTTAATTGATCTTGACACAAATCAAGTCGCGATGGATTTGTCTTGCATTCTTGTCGGGGACACAGGGAGAGTAATCTTGAGACCCATCTGGTAGCACGGGCAAGGGCCCGATGCCATTTTCCCGAACTTCTGCACCAGTGCGATCGGCTACAATATAACTCGCCCGAACCAAATTAAGACCGTGCTTGAAGACGAGCAGGATGCTTGTTTTTTAGAATTAACTGCCGATATTGCTGTAGCAACTCAATAAATAAGCACACGCAAATAAGTAGTGTCATTCGCAACTCAGTACAAGCAATCTCAAACCCCAAGCGATAACTTCGTTCCCTTTTTAATGACATAGTTTAAGTTTAATTCTGCCCTCCAACTTATTGGCGTAGCCCAAATTTTTAGCAGCAGATGTAAACTTTATTTATTTTTTTGTTCCGGAAAGCTACTTAGATGGCATGATATACCTGTGCAGGATTCAGGAACATTAGCCAATACTCGCCAAAAGCCAGACCTTAACGCCCTTTTGTGGCTTTTAGGAAACATAAGTTAATAATTTGGGCTGTTAATCGAGGTTTTGACCTGAATCTCCATCAAAAAATGTTAAAAACAATCACGAGGAAACTATGGAAGCACTAGCATTGAGCCACTCTTTTGTTGCTTATGAATCTCCAGAGTCCGAACTCCAAGTCAAGTCGTTAGACCAACTGGGCTTGAAAATTCCTAATTCTGCATGGATAGGCGTTGCAGGTCTGGCAGTAGCTCTATCTGTTCTGGGTGTCGCTGGCGAAGCGCAAGCAAGTTGCCACTACTCCCGCTGCGGCAAGAAAAGTCATCACGGCCATCACAGCTACGCCAAAGTTGTCACGAATGGCGGCCGACTGAATATCCGCAACCGCCCCAGTAGCTGTTCTCATGTAATCGGCAAGTTATATTATGGAGACCACATCAAATTGACCGGTCGTTACAAAAACGGCTGGGCACAAGTCAAAGGTGGTGGCTGGGTATCTGCGTCCTGGCTTTCCTAACTCTTAACTAGAGCACTTGACATTTCTAGAAAGAGTTTTAATCGTTACCCGGCTATACTGGGTAACGATTATTTTAAATATGCGATCGATCCTGAAAATCATCGAATATCCGAAATTCATGACTAACAACTAACAGCCTAAACTTTACCCCCGCCGATCAGGTAAAGTAATGCCATCCGCACCGCCACGCCGCTGGTAACTTGCTGAGAAATCAGGCTAAACTGGGCATCGTCCATCAAATCCGAACTAATTTCCACGCCACGGTTAACCGGGCCCGGGTGCAACACCTTCACATCCGGCTTGCAGAGTTTGAGCCGATCGCGCGTAATCCCGTACAAAGAATGGTACTCTCGTAAACTCGGCAGCAAATGGTCGCTCATCCGTTCCTTTTGCAGCCGCAAAGTCATCACAAAATCAGCATCGGCCAAAGCAGGTTCAAGCTGCCAATGCAAAAATAATTTGCCTTCCCTACCATCGCCACACTCAGCAAACAACAGCGGTAGCAAAGTTGGCGGCCCGGCCAAATGAACCTCTGCCCCAGAAGCCGTTAGACTCCAAATATTAGACCTAGCCACCCGCGAATGCAAGATATCCCCCACCACAGCAATTTTTTTACCCGCTAAAAGTTCCAGCCGCGGACGTTCGGTATCTAACAGAGCACAAATAGTAAATAAGTCTAGCAAACCTTGCGACGGGTGTTCGTGCTGACCGTCTCCTGCATTGAGAACGCTGACTCTTGAAGCCAAGCGATCCATTTCCGAAGCAATCGTGCTGGGAACTCCAGCTTGTTCGTGCCGGATCACCATCAAATCCGTTCCCATCGCCAGATAAGTCTTAGCCGTATCCAGAATAGTCTCCCCCTTCGTCAGAGAAGAACTTCCAGGGGTAAAATTTAGCGTATCTGCTGACAGCCGCTTCGCCGCCAACTCAAAACTATTGCGAGTCCGGGTAGAAGGTTCAAAAAACAAATTCGCGACCACTTGACCCTGCAGGGCCGGCACTTTCTTCGTGCGGCGGCCGAGCACCTCCCGAAAACTGGCTGCTGTTTGCAGCACGGTATCGTATTCGTCCGAGGTAAAATCAGCCAGAGTGAGAATGTGTCGCCTTGTCCAAGTCATACAATTTTAGATTTGAGATTTGAGATGTGAGATTTATTGAATCAAGACGGACGATGGGTTTGAAACTTGCCTGCTGGCCCGCGTGGGGCAGCCTAGAATGTTCGATCGACATTTAGGGGTGGCGATCAACAGTATCCAACAATTTTTGATCGCTTTTGCGGTGAGTAGAGTTATAATCAGTTTATCAAGGAGTTTATCAAGGAAATTGGGTCTAAAACCCTGTCCTTCTAGGACGGCTTTAATTTCTTAAATCCCTTCCTAAAAATCAAAAAATTTCTAGTATACTAGAGTAGTCAAGGTTAAACTCCTAAGCCATCGTGCATAAAAACAGTTAACGACACACTTTGGCGCGTAAACCGGGGGACAAAGAGCGGCGAAAACTCTATAAACAGCTAGGGGCTTAACACAGTTCCTTTAACCAGAGAAACAAACTATTTAGTCTTTTTAAGTAGGGTAGGGCATACCCGAACTCTAGGTTCATATCCTAGTACGCTTTTGGAGATAGACCCTCTGGGGTTGCTGTGAGTTGAACTCGTCAATTGGTATTTTGTACGGTTGAAAGGTTTAAGAAGTGCCGAAAGGACATAGCGCTTAAAGGTCAGTCGATGAATTAAGAATCCCCACGCCTTTAGGCTGGGGAGTGTCAAGTAGCTCAGACCCCACTCTCACAGCGAACCCAGCGTCGAAGGTGAAAGAGGTGTGGTTTACGTGCAGGAAAGCGGAAATTACGCTGTAGCCACCAAATCGCAGTAGTTGCAGTTTCTCCTACGCAAACTCAGCCTTGTCAAGAACAAGCCTAACGCAGCCCTTGCATCTACCACTATGTGGAAACAATCAAGGCAGCAAACCTCCCACTGTCGATCGACAGCATATAGCGGGACATTTTAAAGATGATTAATTCTTTGAAGTCGGTCTTGACTCTTCAGTCCTGCTTATAGGCCCTTGTCAAAACGAACTCTGTTAAGATACAAGTTGAATATGTAGCTTCCCGACAAAAATCTACACGTATCTTGGCGAGACTGTTCTTGGCGAAACTGCGGTAAAAAGTGAGAGCTGGGAAGTGGTAATTACACAAGATTTAAACAATTCAAGAGGTATTATGAGCCAGCAGGTTATACAGCCGATGGTTAAGTTCCAGCGTCAGGTGCATTCTCTCGTCACGTCTGACATTATCAAGCCGACAGACAGTATTTGGAAAATTGCTCTGCTTTACGGCGACGAATGGCCGTACTGGAAACAGCAATTGCTAGAGTTTGATTTTTCTATGCAAGACCCCGTGAGCGAGTTGATAGCTGTAGAAGCTTGGGACGAAGAATAACAGAGGAGACGGAGGACTGGGGTGTCGGAGAGAAATTTCGAGGCGATCGGGTATATTTTCTCAATAAATTTTCCGTTGTTACCTTCTTCCCTCTTCCTTGTTTCCTCTTCCCTCTTGCTAGTGACGAATGACGAATGACAGCGGACTTTTTCCTTCTGACTAATGACGCATGACCAGTGACTAATGACTTTTGACTTCTATGAAAGGGAAGCTGCTAAAGCTCGAGCTAATTGTTGAGCAGTTTGAAAGCGATCCCCAGGCTTAGCTGCCGTGGTTCGCAAAATGGTGTCCCGCAGCTTGGGGGCGATCGTCGGAATATTTTCGAGCTTAAACCCGTAACCTCCAGCTATTTTCCCGTAAAAGTTTTGAGGGCTTTGGGCTGTCAGCAAAAAAATCAAAGTAGGCCCAATAGCATATAAATCCGACTGAGGGAGAGGCTGTCCCCGGTCTTGTTCTGGTGCGGTGTAGCCTTCAACGCCGATGCGAGTCCCTGGAGGAGTGCCGATTTCTTTAACGGCGCCAAAATCCAGCAGTGTAATGCAATTGTCGCGGTGGCGCACCAGCAAATTAGCAGGTTTAATATCCCGGTGGACGATAGGGGGTTTTTGAGAGTGGATGTAGTCCAAAACCTCACAGGTTTGGATCATCCACTCTATTGCTTGTTGGGGAGCAACAGGTCCGCGGTTGTAGATGCGTTTTTCTAAATCCTCGCCGTGGAGCATTTCCATAACCAAGTATTTTTTGCCCCCTTCCACAAAGAAGTCAAAAAACTGAGGAATTCCCGGATGGTGCAGAGCCTTGAGAGTTTTAGCTTCACGTTCAAACAGTTCTTGAGCTTTGGCGATTTGAGCCATATCAGCATTCATTTCCTTGAGGACTACCAGAGATGCTGCGGGGGAACTTCCGGGTTGTTGAGCTTTCGCTTTATCTCGATCCCAGGCTAAAGTGGTTGTTCCCATACCGCCTTGGCCCAAAGTTCGCAACACTTGGTAGTGGCGCACCGTGCGATCGACTTTAATCGGTTCGCCGCAGTGGATGCAGAATAAATTCCCCGGCGGGTTTCCCGCGTGGGTACACCTCGGTACCAGAAGATTGACGGTGGGGTTCGCCTCAATCTTGCCGCCGAGTTCAATAGTAATCACTTGGAAATGCAGAATTGGGCCGCCCCGCGCCAACTGGATCAGGGCACCGTCGGATATCCAACCCTGAGACATGAGAATACCGTTAACCAAAGTGCCATTTGTCCCCGAATTGACTAAGTACCACTGGCTGGATCTCCCGCTATTAACTCTTTGCAATTCCAGATGCTGCCGTGACACTAGAGCATTGGGGATCACAACGTGATTTTCAGGAGAGCGGCCGATGCGAATAATGGATTCGCTCTCGAAACTCCACTGTTGCAGGGGGGTCTGTTTTTCTGGATCTAAAAGAGTCAGCAGCATTTTTGATTGATGTGGTTGAACTCCCTGATTTGGCAGTGAGAGTTGGCGGGAATTTACAGATCAGGGGCGTAGGGCTTTGAAAAATTAGAAATTAAAAATTACTTATGAGCTTCACACGTTAGTTTCAGGAAAACTTTATAATATCCTGATTATGATTAAAGATTCATCAAAAACTAAGTTATAAATAGTTTTTTGGGAACAATTATCCGTAAAAATTCATAGGGTCGATCGCTCCTTAAAACACAGTCGAGCGATTTAACACTTGAAACTACAAAAAGTAGGTAAACAATCGCTCAACTTTTACGTAAATTTGATGGAGTAGCAGATTGTGATTTACCCCCCACATCTATATGTAGGGCGGGCACTTCCTGCCTAGGCCCAAATTGCCCCGAGAGCGATCGAGTATAAAACAGATTTCGCATCAGCCCGCCTGCAGACTCACTTCATTTTAGTTGATTTTTTTTCATTAGACCAACTATTTTTGTAAGTGAAAGCTCTTTCAGCAATGATGAATCCACTTACTATCAAGCAACTTTTTCCAGTAGATTCCCTGAACAGAGTCTCAAAATTAAAGCTACGGATAAATGGTTGGTACTCCACAGATTGTTTGCAAGAGTATGGGTCTGTAATCAGTTTTTGAACACTCAAACCGAAGCTGTTTTAACACCGGACACCTAATAACAGAGCCAGCAGTAAAGCCTTGCCCGGAAACGGCAGAAGCTGTTTTTTTCTCTGCAACAATTGCAGGTTTAACGCAGACAGTCGCGGGGGAAAGCGCCACCTTTGGAACAGTTGGCAGCATCCAAATTCTAAAATCGAAATGCGCCTACCTGCGCCCGAATGATAATTGCCGTGATATTGTCGTGACCGTTGCGTTTGTTGCCCAGTTCAATCAATTGGGCAACTCCCTGGTCGAGATCAGCTTGGGGGTTGAAAAGGGGTTCGAGAGTGTTCTGCCAGTGAGTTTCCAACAAATCATTATCTGTCAAACCGTCGGAAGCCAAAATTAATAAGGTATCTTCGCACAAGTCTAAAAACTGCACGTCAGGCTTGAGATAATTACTGTCTCGCGGGCCGAGGGCTTGAGTTAGTTGATAGGCGTCGGGACGGGCATAAGCAGTTTCTGGGTCAACCCCGCGCTTAATTTCGCGCTGCCCGACTTCGTGGTCTGAGGTGATTTTTTCTAGGGTTTGTCCCTTTCTCAGTCGGTAGAGGCGGCTGTCGCCGACGTGGGCAACGGCGAAGTGGGTGTCTTGAACTAAGACTGCGACTAGAGTTGTACCCATGCGGGCGCTGCCGGAGCGTCCGTCCTTTTGATTGATTTCAAAGATGGCTTTGTTGGCTAGCAGCACTCCCTCGCGGATGGTGTCTGCAGGAGGTAGTTGGTTTTCCCAACTGGTTTGAAAAAATTCTCTGAGGGTTTCAGCGGCTAGTTGACTGGCTACTTCTCCCCTGTCGTGTCCGCCCATGCCGTCGCAGAGAATGTAAAGCCCTTTGGTTTGAAAGATGCGACCGAAGGAGCTTTCGAGTTTGTTGAGCTGAGTCCAGATGCTGAAGAAGTCTTCGTTGTGGTCGCGCGTGCGGCCAACATCGGTGAGGCCTGCGTCTTCTAAGCTGTAAATCTGGAGTGGCATGGGCTGGGTTAAGACCTCGCCAACCTCGGGGGGCGACTCGTCTGGGCCCCGGAAAGGCCGGCGCGTGGAGGTTGATATTGGTGAAGGTGCGGGTTGGAGTTCGAGGGGAACTGTTTCTAGGCGCGATCGCAATTCTTCGATCGTGTTAATCTCGCCTCTGTACATTTGTTGCAGCAGTTCGAGCAAGGCGCCAAACTGAGTGCGACGATCGGACTGGCTAAATATCACCTGCCAGAGTTGCCCCAAATCTACCAGTTGCAGGTTTGAGCCGGCGGGTTCGGGATAGAGGTATTGCAGCCGCAAAGAAGCCAAGGAAAAGGAAGAGTCGGGGTTGACTCGTAAATTTGTCAGTTCCAACAAGCTTTGCCGACAGCGCCAGGGTTCTAGGGCAGCCCACAGTTCTGTCATTTCGTGCAGCCAGTATAAAATTTGCTGGATGGAAGTTTCGGGTTGACTCCAGCGTTCTACCAGCAGCGGCCATTGGGAGCAGTCTTCTAGCAGCAGGACTGCCTGTTCGTTGTCTGACCAGCTATCGTGAATGACTGGCAGGTTTTGAGAGAATTGCCACCGGAGTGCCAGATAAGGTTCAGCTATGCCTTGGCAAAGCTCTGCTAAAGCGGAATTGGTTGAATTTTCTCCGCCTTTGATTACTGCGGTGTAGGGGGAGGTTCGTCTGGCGACGCTGGCAGAGTTGGCTGCTAGCATGGCTTTGAGGGGTGACATTTCCAGCGGCTGACAGTCCAATACTGTTACTTCTACTGTGTCGGAGCGTTTTCTCGGCGGCACGGTTTCTAGGAGTTGGTAGCGCTGCTGAGTGTCTAAATAAGCTCCGGCTGGCTGGGAAGGGATTAAATATTCTGAATTGGGGATGGGGAATTCTGGAGATGGAGGGGATGTGTCAGCTATGTTTGGGCTGTCGGGGTTCTCGGTTGCTTCCTGGATTTGTTTAGGCTGTGGTGCGGTTGTAAAATGCTGCTCAGATGGGGTTATTTCGCGCTGTGGTGCTGTAGTAGAGCTTTTTTCTGTTGTTTGAAAGGATGCTGGTGCGATCGCCCCCACGGCTACCACAGGGTCAATTTCTGTGCTGTTGAATTCGCCGTCGCTTGGCTGTGGAGAAGTTGATGCGACTGCTGTTGGGGGTTCGGGTGGGGTGGTTATTTCGGTTTTAATGGCGTCTGTGATTGGTTCAGGAGAGTTTTGGCGCGATGCGATTTCTGGAACCCTCTCTGGTTTTTGGGGAAACTCGGCTGGGGGTAGGGTTGACTCGTCTGCCTCGACTGCTGGAAAATTCGATCGACCGCAGATAATGGCCCGCCACACTTGACCTGTTGCGACGCCGCAATTCTGACATTCTTTGGCGCTAAAAGCGACTTGGGCACCGCATTCGTGGCAAGGTTTGTAAATTAGGGAATTTCCGCACTGTTGACAAAACTTGTTTGGATTGGGATTTTCAAATTGGCAGCGGGGACAGAGAAGCATAGGGGTTTTAAATTGGAGATGGGCGATCGAGTTTGGTGGTGGGGAGTTTTGGGTTTTGGCTTGTGAGTTAGGAGTTATGAGTTTTGGGCCTGACTCGCAACGGATAACTCTCATTGTCCTATGCCTTATTTTATCGGGATGAATTCAGAAGTAAGATATTTCTTAGAACTGAGATGTTGCATCCGTGTCAGGAATAGGCCTCTTAAGCCACATCTACAACAATCTCTCTCACTTCACAGGCGAGAAAGCCAGCTCCACCGGCGCGAGCGAGCGCGGGCCCCACAAGAAAAGTTATCTCATGAGTGGAACTCTCATCCTGCCTATGCTTAACAATGGTGGCAGATATCAGTTAGAAAAGATTTGCTGTAGAATCTTCTTGGAAAACGGTCTCTCGGGCGATCGATTGAATGGTTGAGAGGGGTACTTCACAGAAATATTTCCGCCGGAATTGTTCTTCGGAGACTGCTGCGAGGAATTGCGCTGCAAAACGGGCGGCGATAGGCGAATTGGGCACGGAGGATTGGATGGATTGACTATCTAATAACGGTTGCGGGATTTTATCGGGCGCGTCTTCCTGCTGTCCGGTTTCGGGTTGTCTGGTGATGTGGAAAGCTCGATCGCGATAATTGATTTTGAAACCAAGATATGTTAGGGTTTTGAACCCCAGTTGCAGGGAGGTGTCGCTGATGCCGAGTTTTTGGCGCAGTTGCTGTCTGGTGACGGGTTTTTTGGTGCGGCTGAGGTATTTGGCGATGCCGATTAGCTGTTGGCAGATTTGCTGTGGGGGTACGAGTGGGGGTAATGTGTAGGCAATCGCGAGTTTTTTCTGAGTGTGCTGTGCTTGCCGAAACCAGATCCGCAGTTCGTCCCAGCTTGCGGGGCATTCTTTGAGGACGATCGAGTTTTCGCGATCGACCATTTCGGAATTGTAAACTAGATTGTCGATCGGCATTGGAGATTCTAAGTTTGTGCTGGCTGCTAACAACTCTTCATCATTATTTCTATTGCGCCAGTCTACGATCCAATCTATTTTAGTGGGCGAATTGATTTGGTTTTCTTCCGTGCGTTCCCGCACGGCTACGAGACGCACTTCATATCGCGATTTGTAAGTATTAAAATCGAGTTCAACGGTGACATCGCAGCGGCCTTGGGGAACTTCGTTTTGATTGTGTCCCCACCAAATGCCGGGAAATCCCGTATCGCTAGATTCGTCCCTAATTGTAAATTCTGTTTTGATATATTCTACTTTTTGCCCTTTCAAATCCTTAATTTTTTGATTCCACAGATTGTCAAACCAGCAGTTTTCAATCAGCAATTTGGGTGCGGGGTTGCCCATACCGCACGGTTCGAGCAATTTTAGTTCTTGAAATAAGTCCTTGCCTAATTCGGAGACAGTAATTTTTAGGTCGGCTTGAACGGGGGCGGCTGTTAAACTATCTGTGCTGTATTGTTGCCGCAGTTGCTGATTTACTGCATCTGTAAATAGGGGAATATTTTCAACGGGGAGACTTAATCCAGCAGCGAAGGGATGACCGCCAAATCTGTGCAATAAATGCGCTTGGTCTTTGACTAATTGGTAAAGGTCTATTTGATTGGCGGAACGCGCCGAGCCCCTGGCAATTTTGGATGGGGAAAGTGTTGGTGATTCTGACTCTAAGAAGGAGGTAAATTGCGTTTCTGGGGAATTTTCGTTAATTTCTTCGCTTCCTTCTGTGCTGAATAAAATCACGGGGCGGCCGTATTCTTGGGCGATTTGTCCCGCTACTAATCCTAATACTCCTACCGGCCATTGGGGGTCGCTGAGGACGATGACGCTAGTAGTTGAAAGGTCGAGTTTGGCTAATTTGGCGGCGGCATCTTTAGCAACATCTTTTTGTAAAGATTTGCGCCGGGAGTTGGCAATTTCGGTTATATTTGCTAATTCTTCGCAGCGTTTTTTGTCGCGGCTGGTGAGGAGTTCTACGCAGAAGCTGGCGTCACCTTGAATGCGGCTGACGGCGTTGATTCGGGGGCCGAGTCCGAAGGAAATGTCGGTTGGGCGATCGCCCGATCTTTTGCACAGTTCAAGCAATTTTGCAACTCCTGGGCGGGTGGGATTTGCGATTTGTTTTTGCAGTTGCTGGATGCCGATTTGTGCTAGGTAGCGGCTGTCTCCTGTAAGTTGGACTAAATCGGCAATTAAGCCGATCGCTACTAATTCTAATAAATCTGTGAGCGGGCGCTGCGGAATATCCGGTAATGTGTGATATAATGCTTCAACTAATTTGTAAGCTACTCCAACTCCTGAAAGGTTAAATAGTTGGTGGTTTGGGGGAAAGTAGCGGGGATTGATAATGGCTGTAGCTGGCGGGCGATCTTCCGGTAATGTATGATGATCGGTAATAATTGTATCGATGTTTAAGCTAGTTGCATATTCGATTTCGGCGAGGTTTGTACTACCAGTATCGCAGGTAATAATTAAGCTAATTCCCGATTTTGCTAAGGCGTCTATTCCTGGGGTATTGAGTCCGTGAGATTCGGTTAAGCGGTTGGGAATGTAATAAGTTAATTGGTCATTTTGAGCAAAAAATTCTCCCAGTCCGTCCCAAAGTACGGAGGTTGAGGTAATGCCGTCGGCGTCGAAGTCTCCCCAAATTGCGACTTTTTCTGCGCTGTTTCGTGCTTGCTGGATTCTTTCTATCGCCCAGTTCATTTCTAGTCCGAATTCAAAGGGACTTGCTGGTTGGTAAAGTTTGGGATTTAAGAAACCAGGTATTTGTTCGGGGTTTTGAATCCCTCTATACCACAGAAGTGCGGCGGCATAGTTTCCGGGGAGTTCTGGTGCATGGTTTCTGACAGCTTGGATCAGCCAAGCTGGGGGTTGGGGTAAGAGTTGATTTTGCCAGTTTTGAGGGGTTTCTGCCATTCGATTGGAGATTTGAGATTTTAGATTGTGAGCACCGATGGACCCGGAGGCTTATTTGTATGTTAAATAGGACTTACGCCAGTGGCATATATGGTAAGGTGCGTCAGGATCAAACCCTTAATTATCGAGTGATAAGGCAACTCTGACGTACCCTACAAGTCGATCGCGCTTGTGGCACTTTGCCGTCGTCCTGTTAAATATATATTTCGTCGATTATAGCAAGATTTGGCAGCCAATCTGTGGGAGTTTCTGCGAGAATATCTGGTGAGGGAGTTTTTGTGTTTTGTGTGCGGTTACAGCGAGTGGCAAATTGACAGGAATCGCAAAGATTAGAACTAATTTCTACTTGGGGTAAGAATTCGCCGCTTTCGGTATAGCGCTGTCGCCAGTCGGTTAGCTGCTGCAATAGGTGGGTTAAATCTTGTTTTGTGCGATCGTGTTCTGTTTGGTTGTAATAAAACTTGAGTTTTTGCGGCGGTTCTTCTCCTTGCAATTGTACGAACCAGTATGTCATAGAAACTTGTTCGGGGGCATAGTCGCTGGTTTCTACTAAGACGTATAAATAGAGGCGAGTTTGCCAACTTTCGGCTATCCATTTTGATTTTTGAGGGCGGGGATAGGTTTTCCAGTCGAGAATTTGGGCGGCGTTTGGTTCTGCTATTAGCAAGTCATAGATAACCGTGAATAGGTAGTCTTGGAAAATTAGGGTGCGGGGGTGTTCGGCTTGGCGGAAAATTCGATCGCTATTTTCTGAATTAGTGAAAAGTTCGGGTGCGGTGTTGATAAATGCTGCCACACAGCGTCCCAGTTCAGGGTCTTGTTGGATGATAAATTCAATGGGGAGGCCGAGTTCTCGCTGCTGCATTAATAGGTGAAAGTGGCTTCCCCATGTGAGTTTTTCTTTGTGTTCTGGGGAGGCGGTGGTGGCTAGGAGTTCTAGGTAGCTGTGTTGGAATTTGCGGGGGCATTCTTCGAGGATTTTGAGTTGGGTTTGGGATAGTCGAAGCATTTTTTGTGTGTGATGTTGTTGGTTTTTGGTAGGGTTTTGTTAGAGTGGTTGGTAGAATGGCGATCTGGCTTACAGCCAAAATTGTTTATCCCCATCCAATGCACCTGGAGAAATACCTTGTAACCGCCGATAAGCGATGCGGTCAGAACCATATAAGGGAACTGGTAAACGTGGCTCTTTAAGTGCTCCATGATGCAATAAAGTAAGTTTAAGTGTTGTTTCTACTAAACTTTCAATCGATACTTCCTGTCCTGCATCAGGAATAACCTTCAAACGTAATGGATAAGGCAGACCCATCTTCTCATTCTTTACTTCTGTGGTCACCAAAATCACTTCATATGCAGATAGTCGAAGTGCTAGGCCTTTTGTGGGTGCTTTTAAAGCTAACTGAGCAAAGTTGTAAAGTCGGGGAACTTGAGACTTGATACATTCCACCAAAATAAAATTAGAGCTAATTGCTTTTGCTCGTTCACGTAAATACTTGACTTCATTACCACAAAAATGTCCATCGCGGTAAATTAGTACAGTTTTTCCAGTTAAGCCATGAGCCGGAAGAAACCTCTCTAGTGTTCGTTTATCGATTTCTTCACCCTGTGTCAAAGCATCTTCTAGCCTATAGCGAATAAATTCTCCTTGCCGATCATAAAGACGCACACTTGCACAAACATTCAAGCTTCCGCTTCCCTTCTTTTTGGGAGTTCTGGAAATATCCAATCCGATGAAATAATCAGCAATCTTTAAAGGCTCAGCTAGAATAAAGGGCAAGTTACCTAACTTTGCTAAAATGCCTGGAATGACTTGATTGAGAATATTTCCGTGATTTTTAGTATCTTGCAACGTGTCCTCGTAAATAACTTGGCTTGCTTTTCCGTGTCGGAGTAACTGCGAAGAAATAAACGCATAAAAACTGCCGTCTTCGCTATTGTCGGTATTGCGATCACTCTGAGGTAAAAAAGTCAAAACAATATCTGAGGGAATCTCTATTAGTTCATATATAGCTTGTTCCAATCTAACTTTAGCCTCAGCCTTACTCAAGCCGTGGAGCGAAACTACTTTAATTCTACTCTCATCAATCTCCTTGGTAGTTGGGTCTCTGAAACTGAGGGTTTCAAAGTTATACTTTATCAGCCGTTTCTGAACTTCATCAAGGAAATATGTCTTTACCTTAAAATCACCTACCTTTAAAACTGAAATGCGAATAGCTCTTGGTGGATTAATGTAATCATCGTGACAGCGATAAACACCACCCTTAGAAAGTCCTTGCAATACCTCACGTCTTTTGCCAATAACGTCTTTTCCAAAAAGAAGGTTGGTTTCCTCAATTTTAAAAGCTACCGGCAAAAATAAATTTGGATACTGGCGACTATTAATACTATCATTCAACTCAAATCCAAAATCTTTGAGAGAATTTGCAGCTTTCTGTTTATATGAGATCAAACAATCTTTTCGCTGTTGGTAGGGAATTTTTGTTTCCTTGAGTAAGTCTCCGTATTTTACCTCAAAGCGATCGGCGGTTTCCTCTGTGACACAGGGACGCAAAGCAGACATTGGATAGTGATACTCAGTTGGATTTTTGCCAAACTGGACTGCAACAACAACTTGATCGTCTGGTGCTTCTTGAAGTTTTAGTTTGCTCTGTGCACCTGTTGCTTTATCGATGAGGTCTTGTCTGCGTCCTCCTTCTCCAATCGGGCCTACAATAGCAGTAATGGTAGCAAAACTATTATTTTCAATATTTCTAACTTTCAAACCTATTAAAAGTTCTTTCGTTTTGTTCCTATATGGATGATTTTCGTAAAATTCATCCAATGTAGTTTGGTAAACGAAGTAGCTGTGAGGTGTTAAAACTAAAGCCGGATATTCACCATCTTGCAAGTCAATAGTTTCTGCCCAAAAATTAGCTTCACGCTTGACTTCCACATGATTGTCCGACCAAACAGTATCAGCCGATGAGAACTCTGAACTTCTTTTCAAGATTCTCACAGCTAATTGAGCAAGGATAGGAGCTGTTACCTGCGGTTCCCGTACCCATTGGATAGAGTAGGATCGATCGCCAATATCTTCTCTCAACTCCTCTTCAATTTCTACCAGTGCCTCTCGCCACTTTTCTTTGGTGGGCATGGGTTGATTAGGTTGACCTAAAACCCAAAAATATTTGTCTTCCCAGATAGTAACTAGCTGATGAGGAAATTCTTGATTAGTAAACTTTTGGCAAAAACGCCAGCTAAATCGATTGCCAATTTTGCGATCGACTTCTGGAGTCAGTCGAAAGCTGATTAAATTGCCCTGTGAAATCATAAGCGGGAAAATCTCGCTCAAATATGTTGGTGAAGGAGAGACTTGTGGAGGAATATGAATATGAGCAGTCATGCGGCAACCTCTAATATTACAGAAGAAAATTCACAAATTGAGTTAAAGGGACAGTAAGAACAGTTAGAACCAGGATTAGGTGGAAAAATTATGTTGAACTCAGCCGGATCGTCGCGGTAACGCTTCAAATCTTTTTGATGTCGTTGAGCAATTAGCGACATTTCTATTTTGAAAGCTTGTAGTGTATCAGCCGTTGCCCTGAGTGGGTCAGACTGCTTGCCTGTTTCCAAATTATAAAATGAGGCGATAGCTGGCTGAGACCGGTAGAGATAACTGGCTGCTAGCAAGTAAAGGTATGCCTGTCGCCGATCGAATTCAGATTTACCTGTTTTGAAATCTAAAATGTGTATGGTTCCATCGGGTTCGGCAAAAATGCAGTCTATCGCCGCAAAGAAGTTAAACAGATAACTCCCCTGCTTCAGAATAATTGGTGGGGGAAATCCCTCATCACCTCGGTTCAGTTTAATGATGTTCTTGCCTAAAAGAATCGGTTGCTGGTGGTAATTGGTCAGGATGAGAATTACTCGTTCCTGAACAGGAGTTGACTCTTGGCTTAATTGCAGAATTTCTGCAACTAGCTCTACAGCATCTTTGCGGGAGAATAGTTTAGGGTTTTGATGAAATTCATAAACTCCTTGCTGTGCAAGTATTCCAATTCGTTGAGGTGTGTTGTCTAAATCTTTAACTGCTGCGACTCCAGGTTCTCGCTGTCGTGCCCTAGCAAAACCTCGCTTCATATCGCAGTGGAAGTATTCTTGCCCTACTGGTGGAGCAAACTGTGACCAAAGATTATAGCTGGCAAATGCCCAAATTTTGTCCATGAGTTTAGCCCTCTATTTTAGAGGGCTGTTATTGGTTCATTTGGTTAAAATTTCGTGGATGGCGGTTTTTGCTTTGACGGATTTGGAAACCTCAGTTTGGTTCGCCAATTCAAAGGTACGCAAGCCTTCTAGCATTTGTTTGGCGGCCTTCCTCAGCTTTTGATTCCGACTTGTCCGTTGAACTTCCTCAAGCAAAACTGGCAGGGGTCTGCCGATTGAGAAGCACAGTTGGTCGGGATTGAAGGGTTGTTTTTTCATGCTGTGGCTCCACAAAGGCCTGTCTTGACCTATTATAGTGTTTATGTTGTTCATGTTGACCAATTTAGCCAACAAATATACTTTAGACCCTGTTGAAGATAAAGTCAAGATAGATTACAATTTTTCCATGATAAGGGACTACAGCCGTGAGCGAGACGTTTGGCAAGCTGATTCGTCAAGCCCGTAAGGACAAGGAATATAGCCAGCGCGAGCTGGCAAAGTTGATCGGTGTGGATTATACCTACCTATCCAAACTGGAAAACGACCACGCTGGGTATCCTCCCAGTGAGGATGTCATTGAGGCGTTAGCACGTCATTTGGGTTTGACCGATCGTACAGATGACCTCAAACGCCTAGCAGGTAGGATTACACCAGATGATGCCAAAGTTTTTGAGGATCTGGTCAAAAAGTACAGGCAAATGCCTGCGTTGCTGCGCCGGATGCGGGATGAGCCAGAATTTGCACAACAATTACTGCGCGAAACCACACAATTAGAAGGTGAGGAGAGGAAGAGTTGAAAGTAATCAACCAGTATCAAATATTTTCAAAACAGGAAATTGAGCTTCGTGCGATGGATGTTCTTGCGCGCGTCAATAAAAAGCGCAAGCGTCCTCTAAAATGGCCTATTGATGCTGGTCATGTTGCTGAAGCTTTAGGATTGGATATGGATTGTGGCTACATACCTCCTGATGAAAAAGGGGCGATTGCTGCCATGATTCTACCTACTGAACGTAAAATTATAATGAACGAAAAGAGTCTGGAACTGCCTAAAGGTTTTGAAGAATCTTCAATAGCTCACGAAATAGGACATTGGGAGCTTCACATAGATCAAAAAGCGGTTTATCGTTTAGAAGAAGAGCAAAAGCGTGGTGTTGAGAGCGCCGTAGAGCCGTTTTTATGTCGCAGTATTAGCAGTCAGCAAGGGATAGAATGGCAAGCACAGTATTTTGCTAGTTGTTTGCTGATGCCCAGCTTTAAGCTAGAAGAAGTACGAAGAGGACGCGATCTAACCAACTGGAAACATCTTTATGCAATGCGAGATGAACTTGGCGTAACAATATCCAATCTGATAAATCGTCTGCAAGACCTTCGCTGGATTTACATTCGCAAGGGTTCTAAGCAAATCTATCTTGGTGATACACGAACAAATGGGTAGAAAAGTTTGTTTTAGTGAATTGCGATCGCCTACCTCTCTCATCCCAAATCCAAAAGTGCGATCGCCCTTTTCTTTCCCAAGTGCGAATGTTCATGGATTTGTCTTGAGGTTTTTGTAGTGTAACTCTGCTAACTGCTCTTAACGTTAAGTTTTAACGCTTATCGTATCTGAAGCTTCTATCGGCTATGGATTTGAGGGTTTTAGTAAGTGTTAAATTGTTTGCACAAGTGATATATTTTTGATTTGTAACCGCAGATGAACGCGGATAAACGCGGATGAAGGAAAGATAAATTTAGTATAAGTTAAGTGGCGATCGCCCTGCACCTCAACAGCACAAAATCACTCTTTTGTCAACACAAAGACACTTCCTTCATTCCCGCGCCCGATCCGCAAATCCTTATCTAAATAAGTAATATCCAACCATCCCTGCTGTTCGCGACTATCGAACCCGAAATCTACAGCAGCGAACTTTTTACCAGACTCAATCTCATTGATAAACTTGACTGGAGATTCATAGCCAATCAACCTGCTTAAACCGAAAATTGACCGCTCAAACTTCACCTGCACTCGCTGTTCCGAAGTCGCCTCAAATGTCGCAGCCACGCTGACAATTCCTTCTAAGTAAGGCAAGCCGTAAAGTTCGGCAATGTTGTAAATTTTAGATTCTTTGATGCGGATAGATTGATAAATTGAACCCAATTTCACCAAGGGAAAACCGTCAAGATTCAGCAGGGCGCGGCTGGTGGTGTATAATAACCGCCAATCTCCATTTAAAAGCTCTCCAGCTTCGACAGGGCGTGTTGTGGGGTTGTAATCTTCCAATTGGGCGATCGCACTTAAAATCGCTTGTTTGTCGCTTGGAGTCGCTAGCAAACCGCGATTCTTACCAGCAATTATCTCTAATAGTGCAGATTTTCTAAGCATGATTTTTTAAGAAGGAATAACGAAGGGGGAAGAAGGAAGAGGGAACTTGTTATTTGTAATAAGCTGTCGGGCATTTTGCGTTGTATTTTTCGGGCGGGCGGGCCGCCCAGCCCACAATAATTTTATCAAACTAGACTGTAAAATTTCGAGGCGCCTGGGCTTAACCAATCACCAATAACTAATGATTAATTACTAATCACTAAGATATCAAATTTCACCAAATAAAGCAGAGTCCGATATAGGTATGCTAATTCTTGCTCGTTTTTCACGTAGCGTTTGATAACTTCCCCCACACTGACAGTACCTTCTTGCTTAATTGTATCCAATATTTCCCTCTGAATGCTAACAGATATTCTCCTATCGTCACCAAAACTGGTAAACCAAATTGTCTGTACCTGCTTTAAAAGTTCTGGTGTGGCGATCGCACCCAGACTCAGCATCATCTCATTGCTTAAACTTCTAGTCGCATAATTACCCAATACCCGAAACGGATCGTCGCCTAGGGGATAAGGCGGCTTCCCAGGTTTTAAAGGTGCTGACTCCGGTGCCGCAAGGCGAATTTCTGCTAATTCCCGCCACAATTGTTCGTAAGCAGCAATTACTACTTTCCAATCATAAATTTCCCTCGCCCTTTGTCTGGCATTTTCCCCCATCCGCTTTCTCAATTCGGGGTTTTCAATTAATTGGCACAACGCCAGGGTGCAAGCATCAATGTCAACTGCTGTGGCGAGGGAAGTGTGACCCATGTAAGTCGGCCAATTTAAGCTGCCGTCAAGATAATTTAGGGCTAAATCTAAACAAGATTCCGGGGGCGGAATGAGTGTGGGAATGCGGAAGCCGTCTATTTCGTGGCGTACAGATTCTTTGTATCCGTTCCAATCCGAGACTATGGCCGGCAGTCCGTTCGCCATAGCTTCTATTGGTGTTAGTCCGAAGGATTCTTGAATGTTGTCGGACAGCGAAATGAAAATGTCGGCCGCCGACCAAATATTTATTCTAATTTCCGGCTGTCTCCCATCTAAAAAAATAGCATTCACTGAGGGACAAAATATTGGCGCGCTATTTTTAAAGTCGGGTTCTTCTCTCGGATCTTCTATCCAACCGGCTTGAATTAAGTGAATTTTGGCTTTTGTCTGTTGTGCGGCCCGTTCTAGGGCGATGTACATCGGTACCGGATGAGCTTTTGCAGAAAAAGTCAATCGACCGACAAATAACACAATAATATCTTCCGGAGAAATGCCGAGTTCTTGTCGCAGTTTGCGGCGACTATTAACTGCTTCCACACCCTGCGGAAACGCCCTGCAATCCACTCCTAGGGGAATAACGGGGAATTTGACCAAAATTTCCGGTTTACCGCCGTTCCGCTGGGCTAAATATTCAGACCACTCCCTCATAACTCCTTCTACTGCTGTTTTCACGGCTGCAGAGGTGCAGATCAGGGCGTCCCAAGGCTGCATGGGTGCGGTTATCAAATCGCCGATCGCCCCCATGATGTATTTTGTACCGATCGTGTGAGTAACGCCGCAAACGCTGTAGGCCCGCTGATCGACAAATCTGCGCGCCCAAACCATCTGCGACAAAACCGGATCGGGTCGGTAAATTGTGCCCGGTTGAGATAGCAAATCCGGTCGTTCCATCGGAATCCAGCGGACTTTCCGAGGTGTTTGCAGCCAAGGTTGGATGTGCGAACAAAACTCCTTAAAGGTTGTTGCGCTATCGGCGCAACAGTATAGAGAGTCAGCGGTTCCGTGTTGGACTAAGCTTTTGAGAAACCCTTCTCCGGCTGAATGACGCCCCAGAAGTTTTTGCCCTCCGGTGTGGTAACCCTCTTTGTTGTATAAAACCGCTGCCGTTATATCCATTCTGAGATTTATTGCTTGAGAGTTGACTGAAGAAGCCAGAAAGCATTCGGGATAAGGCTTTGATGAAAAATCAGGAGACTATTCTGAATCCACCCCTTGGCGTTAGGCAAGCTTGCAGAATATGATCGCGGCGTGTCCCGCGATATCTTAAAGACGATCGTCTCAGATTACAATGCTTAGGGCTAAAGAAGGATTGGCAAGAGCGGATTTTAGTGTTATCCTGAGGCCCATGCTTGGGGGCGATCGCCTTTTGGGTCTCCCATCTTATCCGATCCGGAACCAAACAGTGCCTGTGGTATAATGCTTTAGCCTTGCTAAATGCCCGATTTGCAAGTGCTTGATCAAAGCAGCAGTCCGTCGGCAAAACGTTACCTCTACTCGATCGCGTCTTTGTCTTTAAAAACCGATAATCATGTACAACCCATCTCTGCGTCAAATTCCTCGCCACTTACCTGCGGATGTAATTCCATTAAAGCAGCAATCTTCTCTTTTAGACTGGTTGGAATCTAACAATCGCCTGTTAGCAAGGGATGTCCAAGAACCCGACTATCTGCACGAAGAAGAAATTTCTGAACTTATGGCAGTTGACGACAGTCCTTACGATGATTTAGAAGAGGAAGTAGAAGAGGATGTGAGTGTAGGCGAAGAATAACTGGGACAAGGGTGAAGGAATCAACAGGAAACAGGGAAAAAAACTAATAGATTTCTCAATCTTCTGTATCGCACCCTATTCCCCCATTGTCAATTGCTTATTCTCAAATAGTGTGTGGTGAGGAGTGTTATGGATAACTTTGTGGATGAGAAAATCCCTTTTAGTCTGCCTTTCAAACTTACAGGCAAGAATTTATTCCTGCTGCTGGGTTTGGGACTCGGCATTGTAGCGATCGGTTTAGATGTAGTAGCGGGTAGACTTTTAAATACGCCTGCATCCCTATTTATGCCGCTAGCTGTTTGTGCAGTAGTTGCATCGGTTTTGGGCTATGCAGTTGTGCCCGTACTTCAGCAACTAAAAGCAGGACAAATAATTCGCGAAGACGGCCCCCAAGCCCATTTGAAAAAAGCGGGAACGCCGACAATGGGAGGCATATTTTTTATACCTGCAGGGGTAGCAGTCGCTTTACTTTGGTCTAAGTTTAACTCAGATGTTGTTGCCGTATCGGCTTTAACTTTAGCTTACGGTTTCATTGGCTGGATTGATGACTGGCAAATTCTGCGACGTAAGTCGAACAAAGGTATTTCACCTCGGATGAAATTGGCTTTGCAAATAAGTTTTGCTGCTCTATTTTGTCTGTGGCTGATGTTTCATCAACCTGCAATTTCTACGAATGTTGCTTTGCCTTTCGGTTGGGTATTGCCCTTAGGTTTGCTGTTCTGGCCACTGGCGGGTTTTGTGCTAGTTGCCGAAAGCAATGCTACTAATCTTACCGATGGTGTTGACGGGTTGATGGGCGGTTTGGGCGCGATCGCACTTTTGGGATTGGGCGCATCTGTAGCCTCAACTTCGCCAGAATTAATGATATTTTGCGCTTGCATCAGCGGCAGTTGTTTCGGTTTCTTAGCTCACAACCGCAATCCAGCCAAGGTGTTTATGGGCGATACAGGTGCTTTAGCTTTGGGCGGTGCGTTGGGTGCGGTAGCTTTATTAACAAATAGCCTTTGGATATTATTAATTATCAGCGGGATTTTCTTTATTGAAACGCTGTCAGTAATTGCTCAAGTAGGTTATTACAAAGCTACAAAAGGGCCTGATGGAATCGGCAAGCGTCTGTTAAGAATGGCTCCACTGCACCATCATTTAGAGTTGTGCGGCTGGTTGGAAACTCAGGTTGTTGGCATTTTTTATTTAACAAACGGGGTGTTAGTGTTAATGATTTTGATGTTGGCTAGCAACAGTTGAGAACTGATGGGGTGACGAATTGCACAGGGGATGTAAGAGATATTTTCTACTATTTCAAAGAAACAGGCAAGATGCCTGTTCCACAACTGGATTCAGTTCTTGTGGAACAGGCATCTTGCCTGTTTAAGGCTCGGAACTTATAATTTCGAGAATTGATATCCCCAGTTAATGCAATGGAACTTAATAACGCTTTTTAACTATTTGAAGAACCGCGAAGACGCTTATAGGACAAAGGAAGAACTACATTTGCTTATTTATCTTCCTTCGCGTCCTTCGCGCCTTCGCGGTTCGTTTAATCTGACTCAATATTAGTTATGCTATCGTTTACGGTTGTTTGTGAATGACTAAAACGTTTTTACCGGAGGTTTCGGTGATTGTGCCTGTTTACAACGGCGAGATGGATTTGCCGGAGTTGATCGAGTGCCTGCGATCGCAAACTTATCCGATCGACAGTGTAGAATATCTCTTAGTAGACAATAACAGTCGCGATCGCACTTCAACCATCCTCCAAACAGCAGCCTCTAACCCGCCCTCAGTCCCCCCTTTGGTAAGGGGAGGAAGCAATTTCAATCAAATAACCATTCGCCACCTCACCGAAAATCAGATTCAAAGTTCCTACGCCGCCCGCAATCAAGGAATTCGCGCATCCACAGGCGAAATCATTGCATTTACCGATGCAGACTGTCGCCCGGAATCTGACTGGCTGGAAAATTTAGTTAAGCCATTCGTTGACTTAGAAATAGGAATTAGCGCTGGGGAAATACTCGCATTGCCCGGTAAAACTATCTTAGAACAACACGCCGATCGCCAAAATACTTTATCTCAAAAACATACTCTCGCTCACCCTTTTTGTCCCTACGGTCAAACCGCCAACTTAGCTGTACGGAGGCTAGTTTTACAACAAATAGGATTATTTCGCCCTTACCTCACCAGTGGCGGCGATGCTGACTTGTGCTGGCGGATTTTGCGGGAAACATCCTATAAAATGTATTTTGCCGAAAATGCGATCGTCCGACATCGCCACCGTTCTACAATAAAACAGTTGCAAAGTCAATGGTATCGCTACGGCGAATCTAATAAATACTTGCACGAACTCCACGGTGTCGATTTGATGCGAGAATTGACAGCACAGGAATATTTTTATCGGCTGGCTAGATGGCTGTTCAAAGAATTTCCGGTTGCTGCTGCCAAAAGTGCGATCGGCAGAGCCGAGCTGGTAGACTTGTTCAATACGCCGATCGGTCTTTTGAATGTTAGGGCAAGGGCGATCGGGCAGCGCCAAGCCAAACTTCCCGAATCAGCTTGGGACATTGAGCGGTTTTAATATTTTACAACATAAGCCTTTCAAGGGCGGGCTCTCCGGCCCAACCCCTACTCCCCACAAAAAAATTGAACTGTTGTGGCACAGTCATCTTGCCTGTTCCTCAAAATCGTGCAAGATGTGCGATCGACAAAGATTCGTTTGTCTACAATCCGCGCCTATAAATACCTATAAGTGCAGTTTATTGGTGCATATAGATATGCTGAATTAGAAATATGAAAATTTAACGTAATCCTTAATATAAAATTAATAAGTCGATTCTGATGCGCTCGGTTTGACGACGGCAAGGAAATCAGAGGCAAACCCCAAAATTTTCTTTACTTCTGCCTTCGGGCTTTCCACTGCTGTTGTCAGCGCGATCGGAATAATTCTCAGAATTTTAAATTTTTGTAACCTTTACAGGTAATGCCAATGGCTCAAATCTTACTCCAGACCGTTTGGTTTATACCTTGCTATCCACTCATCGGCGGAGTTCTGTCAATGCTGTGGTTTCCGGCAGTTACCCGCCGCACGGGGCCCAGACCATCCGGTTACGTAAACGCCATATTAACCTTCTTCGCTTTCGCCCACGGCGTCATCGCCCTGACAGCTATCTGGAACCAACCGGCGAAACACCAGTTCATTCCCTGGCTGAATGTAGCAGGTTTAGACTTAACCATTCCCGTAGAAATCTCTGCTGTCACCGTCGGCGCGACAGTTTTGATTACCGGACTGAACTTGCTGGCGCAGATTTATGCTTTCGGTTACATGGAAATGGACTGGGGCTGGGCTCGGTTCTTTTCCCTGATGGGGCTGTTTGAAGCGGGGATGTGCGGGTTGGTACTGTGCAATTCCCTGTTCTTCAGCTACATGATTTTGGAAGTTCTGACTTTGGGCACTTACCTGCTAGTCGGGCTGTGGTTCAATCAGTCTTTGGTGGTGACAGGAGCCCGCGACGCTTTCTTAACAAAGCGGGTGGGCGATTTATTCCTGCTGATGGGAGTAGTCGCCATTCTGCCGCTGGCTGGAACTTGGAATTTTGACGAGTTGGCTGTTTGGGCAGAGACTGCAAAGCTTGACCCCACTGTAGCGACACTGCTGACTTTAGCTTTGATTGCCGGTCCGATGGGTAAGTGCGCTCAGTTTCCCTTGCACCTGTGGCTGGATGAGGCGATGGAAGGCCCGCTGCCGGCGACGATTTTGCGGAACACCGTAGTTGTGGAAACTGGTGCTTGGATTTTGATTAAGTTGCAGCCAGTGATTGCTTTGTCGCCGATGGGGATGACGACAACTATTATTGTAGGCGCTGCGACGGCGGTTGGTGCTTCATTAATTGCGATCGCCCAAATTGACATCAAGCGCACGCTTTCTTATATAGTCAGCTCTTACATGGGCTTAGTATTTATCGCCGTCGGCACCGGACAAGCCCAAACAGCCCTGACATTGATATTTGCCTACACCTTGGCAATGGGTTTGCTGGTGATGAGCATCGGTTCGGTAGTTTGGAACAGCATCACTCAGGATGTCCGAGCTCTCGGCGGTTTGTGGGGAAAGCGGCCGATATCGGCCATATCGTTTATTGTCGGTAGCGCTGGATTGGTGGGACTGCCGCCCTTCGGCTGTTTCTGGGCTTTAGAAGACTTCACATCCGGGCTTTGGGAAACTCACCCTTTCTTGTTAGGAATAGTGCTGTTTGTAAACGGCGTCACTGCTTTTGGCTTGGTGCGTGTCTTCGGTTTAGTTTTTGGCGGCAAACCAAAGCAAATGACCGAACGTTCGCCAGAAGTTCACTGGCCTTTTATCTTGCCGATGACTGTTTTAATGGGCTTTACTTTGCACGTTCCCCACTTGCTGGCGACGTGGCAGTTATTGCCTGGGGCAAGTTTGAATTATACCGCAAGTGGACTGCTAGTTTTGTCAACGGCGATCGGCATCGGTGCAGGAGCATTTGTTTACCTGAACGAGAAATGGGAAAAACCGGTGCGAATTGGTTCTCAAGCCCTGCAAGACTTTTTTGCCTACGACTTTTACACCGCCCAACTTTACCGAGTGACAGTGATATTTGCAGTTGGTTTGGTTTCGCAAATCATCTCCTGGGTCGATCGCAATATTGTGGACGGATTCGTGAACTTAATCGGTTTTGCAACAGTTTTCGGCGGGCAAAGCCTCAAATACAACGTTAACGGTCAAACTCAGTTTTACGCCTTGACAATTCTGTTCGGAGTAGCACTTTTGGGACTCCTCATAAGCTGGCCTTTGCTAGCTCGCCTGTCGCTGATTGTGGGCGGGTAAAGAAATATAAGCTTGAAGATTTTAGGTGACAGTTTTAATCTAAAATCTTAAAAACATGAAGTCTTGAACAAAGATTTCAAACTAGATACAACAAGGCAAAATCAATGAACCAAAATCACAGACAATTCAATCTTTCCCGCCGCAATTCGCTGAAATTTGTCGCCGGAGCCATTGGTACAGGAATACTCGCAGCACGAGCAGGCGCTGATTTGGCTGCACCCGAACCAGTAATTGCTCAAAATGACTCGACTCCCGAGGCAGCTCTGCAAAAATTAATGGACGGCAACCAGCGGTTTGTTGACAAAAAACGCCAAAGTCCAAACCAAGACTTACCCCGCCTTCTCGAAGTTGCCGTAGCTCAAAAACCCTTTGCTGCTATTCTCGGCTGTGCAGATTCCCGCTTTCCTTCGGAAATTATCTTCGATCAAGGATTGGGAGATTTATTTGTCTGTCGCGTGGCCGGAAATGTTGCTACTCCCGAAGAAATTGGCAGCCTGGAATTTGGCACGCTGGTATTGGGAGCAAAAGTGCTTGTGGTAATCGGGCATAAACGGTGCGGTGCGGTAGACGCAACCCTTAAAGGAGCTCAAGTTCCCGGTCAGATTGGCAGTTTGCTCGACGCGATTAAGCCTGCTGTAGAAAGCTCGAAAAACCAAACGGGCGACAAGCTAGAAAATGCTTCAAAAGCCAATGTTGTGCTCCAAGCTAACAAGTTGAAAGCCTCTCCAGTTATCTCTAAGTTAATTGCGGAGAATAAACTGAAAGTTGTTGGTGGGTATTACGATTTAGACACGGGAAGAGTCACTATTCTTTCTGAGTCGTGATGCAATTGGGAATTGATAATTGGGAAAAAGTTTAACATTTAAACTCTCAAATTATCAAAGACAAGAGGCTGCAAAATAGATTGTTCACTCTTCACTCTTCACTTCACACATTATGCTTAGTGCCTTGCTCTGGTTGCCCGCGTTGGGCGCTGCGGTAGTCGGGTTCCTGCCCGGAAATATCAATGGGATGCGTCTGCGTTCAATAGCCTCGGCTTTTGCGGCAGCTATTTTCATTTTGAATATCTGGCTGTTGACTCAATTCGATCCAGCCAATTCGGGACTGCAATTTCAAGAATATTTGCCTTGGATTCCACAATTAGGTTTGAGCTACAACTTGGGCATTGACGGTTTGTCCTTGCCGCTACTGGTTTTAAGTGCTTTGCTGACGCTATTAGTCATTTACGGCACTGGCGAAAAGATGGATCGCCCCCAGCTTTACTACGCTTTGATTTTGCTAATCAATGCTGGTATTGCCGGAGCTTTGATGTCTCAAAATTTGCTGTTGTTTGTACTGTTTTACGAAGTAGAATTAATTCCTTTTTACCTGTTGATTGCGATTTGGGGCGGAAAGCAGCGGGAATACGCTGCCATGAAGTTTTTGATCTACACGGCAGTTTCGGGACTTTTAGTGCTGGCAGCATTTTTGGGTGTGGCTTGGTTGAGCGGTTCTTTAAATTTCGATTACAGTGCGATTACCACTCAAGAATTGCCGAGAAATGTGCAGTTAATCCTGCTAACAATTTTGCTAATTGGGTTGGGAATTAAAATTCCCTTGGTGCCGCTGCATACTTGGCTGCCGGATGCTTACGTCGAAGCTTCGCCAGCAACAGCAATTTTGCTGGGAGGGATTCTGGCGAAGTTGGGAACTTACGGTTTAGTGCGGTTCGGCTTGCAGATGTTTCCCGAAACTTGGTCGATTATAGCTCCCGCTTTAGCGATTATCGGGACTGTGAGCGTGATGTACGGGGCTTTGAGCGCGATCGCCCAAAAAGATATCAAGCGCATGGTAGCCTATAGTTCGATCGGCCACATGGGCTACATCCTCGTTGCCTGCGCGGCGGGTACGAAGCTGGCATTAATCGGTGCTGTCGGGCAAATGGTAAGCCACGGCTTAATTTTAGCTTTGCTGTTTTATTTGGTAGGCATCATCGAAACCAAAGTTGGCACGCGGGATTTGGACGTGCTCAACGGTTTGATGAACCCGATGCGGGGTTTACCCACTGCTAGTTCCCTCTTAGTTTTGGGCGGCATGGCAAGCGCCGGAATTCCCGGTTTGGTGGGTTTTATTGCCGAATTCTTAGTGTTTCAAGGCAGTTTCTCGATCTTTCCCATTCCAACTTTACTCTGCATTTTAGCCTCTGGTTTAACAGCAGTTTACTTTGTGATTTTGCTCAACCGCACCTGTTTTGGGAAGTTGGACAACGCCACGGCTTACTATCCTCCAGTTACGTTTGGCGAAAATATGCCGGCGCTGGTTTTGGCCGGTATCATTTTTGTTTTGGGAATTCAACCTGCTTGGTTGCTGAAGTGGAGCGAATCGACTACAAATGCGATAGTTGCCACTCTTCCGACTGACAGAAATGCCCAAGTTGCTATTAGTTATCTCGTTGAGAATTCGGCGATAAAAATCGCTTCTACACAAACGAAGTCCGCCAGGGAATGAATTCCACGGGGCTTATAGCGAAAGTCCTCGCTATGAGGACTAATGAGTTTTCTAGTCCTCATAGCGAGGACTTTCGCTTTGAGGCAGGGGTTGAAACCCCGGCCGGACTTCTGGACTATCGGTTTTACGTTAAGTTCTCACCAATAGGCAGAGCCGGGAAGTAGATAAATCTTCAATTTCACTCAATCAAAGGAAAAAACAATGGTACAAACCCCTAATAAACCAGCAACTAAACTACCTCCTTCAAAACACGAATTTGCCGAAGTAATTCACAGACTAGAAGCGGGCGGCGCGATGATTCCAGATACGCCGGAAAATCTGATGCAAATCATCGCTATTTGGAAAGCTTACGCAGTGCCCATGGACTTTTACTGGCGAGATTTACTTTACATCGCCGAACGAGTATTTTTACACCCGCTTCCCTTCTTTAAATACTTCTTGCCACAGGAGTATTTAGACTTGCAAAATCACTATTCAGGCGACGGTGCAGATTTGCGGATTTGGCGCGGGACAGGAAGTGTTCACCCGGAACTTTTGGAGTTTATGGAAAAGGGAGAAACTGGGAAAAAGCCGCGGCTGTTTCACCATTTGTGGCACGATCGCATTAACATGGAATTTGCCGAAGAGTGCATGAGGTCAATGCTTTGGCACCGGGGCTTATACGTGCCTACCAATCAATTCGATCCTTATTTGGACAGTGACGAATATAAGGCTAATGCCGATCGGGCAATTAAAGCTTACTTCAAAAAAGACCCCTTCATGCTGGCACTTCACAAAGCATTTCCCGAAATGTTTTTAGAACAGTGCCGCCAAATGTCTTATTACAGCAATCTCGGTTTATTTTGGGAAGTCATGGCGCCGGTGTTTTTTGAGGTTTCGGATCTTTACGATGAAGGGAAAGTTACCACAGTCCCGCAGGCGATGGATTTCCTAGTAAATGGCATATTTGCGATCGCCGGTCGCCCGATTTACCACCACGTTCAAATCGACGGTGAAACCTACGAAATCATCCCCAAATCTAAGGGTTTCACTTGGCTTTACGAAGCAGCCTTACCTTACGTGGAAGCTGTATTTTACCGCACTTCGCCATTCCGAGGAACCAAATCTTACAACGCTCAAGCTAGGGAAGTTCCTGACGACCAAAAAGACTTCCACTACGGAGTGCTTTATGCAGACAAATTCCCGGTAGGTACGGCGGGGATTCCGCCGACTTTGCTAGCACAAGATATGCTGCATTTCCTGCCGCCTTATTTGATGGATTTCTACAAACAGCGCTGTCGCGGCGAAGATGATATCCTCAATCAAATTGGGGTGACATTTCAGCGATCGATGTACTGCGTTACTTCGGCGGTGTTTCAAGCTTTGCGGACTGCTCTTTTGTATCCTTTAGATGACCCGAATCCAAAGCATTTGAAGGCAAATCGAGCTTTCTTTGAGTCTCAAATCGATCGCTTCTGTCGCCCGGAATACGGCATGAAATATGCTGCGAAGTTGAAGAATATTCAGACTTCCGATTATAGGTAAAGGATGTTTGCGGGAGGCATCTTAGCTGAACAGTCCGCCAGTCCGCCAGGGGTTGAAACCCCTGGCTCAAAGCTCAAGTCGGTTGAAACCGACTGGGAAAAATCAGATTTTTTTAAAGCCGTTTCAAAATTCCTATAATATTAAGCCCGTTGGCATCGTAATTATTCATCACTCTCTCTTCTTTTCCTCTGATTTCTCTGCGTTCTCTGCGTTCTCTGCGGTTTAATCATTCCGATACAACCGGAAATGATTAAACCAATAACCAATAACAAATAACTATGGACAGCAAAGATTTAGCCAAATATATCGAAGCAACTGACGGGATTTCCAAACCTTGGCTGTTGGTGCAACTGCGGCTGAAAAAATTGCAAGAAAGGCGATCGGATATTTCGGCTGAAGAGTATATGACAGAACTTACGGACATTCACAAAGATTTAATGAATCTGGGGGAATGGTGGCTGGGAATCGAGGATGAGGTGTTCTAGGCGATTTAAAGAATGCTAGGTGCGGGGATGGTTTCACCTTCTTCCTGCCAAGCTTCTAGATACATTTCGAGCACTTCTTCGCCATGTCGGATGGCTTCTTCGCGGGTTTTGCCGTGGGTACAGGGCATGACAACGCGCTCGGCAAACTCTGGAATCGTCACGAGGAAAAGTTGATCCTCGTCAGACCATTGGACGATCGTACTGTATCGATTCATCAATCTTCCTCCTTTAACTCGTCGAGTTCCGCTAACAATATTGCCAACTGCTTGGGATGGGTGAGATAGTGGGTGAGGAGTCAACCTCCTCTGTAAACTTCCTTCCGATGTTTGCATTGCAACAGCAAAATCCTGAGTTCTTGATCTTCAATTTCATAACGAACGCAATAATCACCGATGCGAATACGGTATTCATTTTCAGAACCTTTCAGTTTAACCACTCCATCGGGACGCGGGTTTTCCGCAAGTTGCTGGACTTTGACAGCAATACGCTCGTAAACATCATCAGGCAAGGCATCTAGCTGCTTTTGCACAGCTTTGGTTATAATGATTGTATAAGTCATGTTGACTTTCTTGCCCGTTGAGTCGTGTATTGGTGGAACGTGGTGTATTCACCGGCTTTGTAATCAGCACGGGCGGCCTCAATTTCAGCAATATCTTCTGGAGAATCTTCGTCATCCGGGAATAATTCAGCTTCCAACAGTTCCCAAAGCTTCTGTTTTTCTGCAATTTCCAGTGACGCAATTGCTTCTAGCAGTGATTGAAATGAGATCTCTACTTTCACGGTATTCTCAGCCCTTCAAACTTTTCTCTATATTTAGTTTTACATTTTTAATTGTGCCTGTACCCATTCTCGAAATTGCTCGTCGGGGCGATCGCACTTTAAAATTTCTCCATCAAATGTTTTTCTTGGGCATAGACATCACGTAGCTGTTGCAGCGCCGCCCCAGAAATGACCGATTTAACAGTAGCTACCAACAGGCCCCACTCCAGCAAGCTGTCAACTGAAACAGCTTTTTTGAACTTGTGGGTGTAGAATTTCGTCCAAAATGCTGGTGCTAGCTTGCTTTTCCAGCGTTTGTACCATCTGCCAAAATCTTGAAGTGCGATCGGCTTTACCTCTAAAATAGGGGGAAAATCGGCGTAGCTGACAAAACGGCTGATACCTTTGGCGTGCACGTACACCATGTAGCGACAGCATTCGATGCGATAAATGTCGTCTGCTGCGATATTGAACAGGAGTGCGACTGTTTCTTCGGTAACGAATCTTGCCAGCGGATGCAGGATTGGAGATTTATGAATTATTCTGGATTCTGCGATCGTCCGCGATTTTGCCGGAGTTTCTGATATCATAATAGACGCATCTCTTGATTGTAGGTGTGTACATCTTTTTGGTGTAGATGTGCAGGACAGAGATTATCTGTCCTGATTAGGTTTAATAGGCGATCGCCCTTTAGTTTTCCAGGCCGGGGGGCGATCGCTTTTTCAGATATCTAATATTAAACGACAGCAGATTGTCATTTGTCAAGTCAGTATGAGCAAAGGCTTAGTGAGGTTGCGGATTCGGGAGTTTGCTGCCCAGAACGGCTGGACACTTAAGGAAGTTTCCGATCGATCGGGCGTTGGTTACAGCACCATCAGAAACTACGCCCAATGTCAAGGCATGACAACCGTTAATTTTGCCTACTTGCACAGGTTGGCTCGCACGTTTGACGTAATGATTGAGGATTTGGTGGAGATTTTGGAGGAATAGGCCGATCGACCTTAAGTTGTCTAGACCGGGGGCGATCGCTTTTTCAGATGCAATTATCTTAAAACGCAACTGCATTATTTGTCAAGTATGGGTTTAGTTAGAGTAAAAGTGCGAGAGTTAGCGGCCGAGAGGGGCTGGACATTCAAGGAGGTGGCTGAGCGATCGGGCGTGATCTATAGCACCATAACCAGCTATGCTCGTCGTTCAGAAATATCAATGGTTGACTTTACCGCCCTGTACAAGTTAGCGCGGGCCTTTGATGTGATGATTGAGGACTTGGTGGAGATTATTGAGGAATAGGTCGATCGACCTTTCCACGTTTCCACTATAAACCCTTGTGTTTCGTCTTGTCAAGACGCGCTTAAGCATTTTGCATCGCAGATAAAAGCTCAGCTTAAAGGTGCTAAGATTTAGTCAAAGTTGTTAATCTCCGGTTAGTTTTGTGACTAGAGCCAGTACCGCCATTGGAGTCAGCCCCATAATTAAGGAACTTGTGCAGAAAAAGGCGCTAGCAACCCGACTAACGCTGAAGGAAATCATCTATGTCGGGATGCTGGCGATTGACGAGTTGGACGAAAAGCGCTTGCAAGAGTTGGCAGATAAGGTGCATCAGATGCAGGTTAATGGCGAGATTTGAGGGGTTGAGGAAAACCAGGTCAACAGTTTCAGCTTTACGGCTAATCACTGTGCAAGAATTTCACAATGAAGCAAACATGAGAAAGAGGTTTATTCAGATTATCTCGATGGCCATTAATTTCATCATCAAGTAAGACAACAGATTTTAAACTCGCCTATTCTCTTAACTTTTGGCATTGATTCTTCATTCGGCTATACGTTCTGGCGCAGCCCGCTTGTTGGGGTGCTGTTGCTACCTCGGTGCTTTACGCCAACCATTTGCGAGCGCCTCTGACTCTGTGCAAAACCATCTCTCACCGCTAGCTGGATCGATAACTGTTGATTTGTAATCTTCCATGCCTGGAAGGTGATAAACCTTATTGCCTGTATCGATCGATATGTTGCCTTTGATAGTACATCCTGGTTTTGTGATGGATCTAATTAGAGAAGGAGAACGACTACGACTGAACTCCATTGTAAAAAGCACAATGACAGCCAGAATCCCAATACCAACAACTATTTCGAGTAGACCACGTTTCTTTGGTTTCTGCTTTGTTGGCTGATGTCCAGGTGCAACACCTTGAATTGATGCTCTAGTTGCACGTACTTTCCCGTCTGTTTCAGCAACTTGCTCGTACAAAATCCTATCTCCAACTTTTGGGCGGCGACTTGCTTCCTTCAGCGCACTGATATGCAAGAAAACTTCTTTACTGCCATCATCCGGTTTAATGAAGCCAAACCCCCGATCGTCTTTCCATGTTGTCAGTTGCCCTTTATTCAGAACAGGTTTCATAAAATCGCACTTTTATTCCTGCTTAACAGACTCAGCCAACCGTTTCGCATTCTCTCGCGGATAAACATTAATCTGACTGTTGCGAATATCAGCTTCTACCATACCCATTAGTTCATCTAAACTGAGAGTGTAGAGCCTCAAGCCGTTGACAGACACCTAGAAGAGTTCTCATAGTATTTTGGATTACTTCACGATCGGGGAGTTTGGGTGTTTCACTCATGGCAGGTGAAAATCTCTTTTGGCTTCCCGGATAGTGGCTTCGCATCGCCGTCAACTTGTGTTTGCTCAATCGTTTGAGCTACTAAATTCAGCATACCAGAAAAAGCTGTTGGCTGTGATTCAGAAATCCGCCACAGCAATGTGTAAAAGCGAGAGTAAGGATTTCTTAATAGTTGCTATTTTTTCCTGCTGTAACTTCGCTATAAAAAAATATTCTTCACTCTCCATCCTCAACCAACATCTACAAAAAAATCCCCCGCCAGAAGGCAGGGGATTTCATTTAATTACCTAGAAACCAGAGTTCAGAGTTACCCGAATTTCCCGGCCGTCGAGGCAATTACAAACGCCGCGTAAGTGAGGATGTATCCCACAGTAAAGTGAGCTAGACCAACAACGCGACCTTGGATGATGGACAAAGCAACAGGCTTGTCTTTCCAGCGAACCAAGTTAGCCAAAGGAGTGCGCTCGTGAGCCCAAACCAAAGTCTCGATCAACTCTTGCCAGTAACCTCTCCAAGAGATCAGGAACATGAAACCAGTTGCCCAAACAAGGTGTCCGAATAAGAACATCCAAGACCAGACAGACAAGTTGTTAGTACCATACGGGTTGTAACCGTTGATCAACTGAGAAGAATACAGCCAGAGGTAATCGCGGAACCAGCCCATCAGGTAGGTAGAAGACTCATTGAACTGAGCCACATTACCTTGCCAGATGCCCAGATGCTTCCAGTGCCAGTAGAAAGTTACCCAGCCCAGGGTGTTGAGCATCCAGAACATAGCCAGGAAGAAAGAGTCCCAAGCAGAGATGTCGCAAGTACCGCCACGGCCGGGGCCGTCGCAAGGGAAGGCATAACCGAAGTCTTTCTTGTCCGGCATCAGCTTAGTACCGCGAGCGTCGAGAGCTCCCTTGACCAAGATCAAGGTGGTGGTGTGCAAGCCTAGTGCGATCGCGTGGTGAACCAAGAAATCGCCAGGTCCGATCGCCAAGAACAGAGAATTAGTACCGCTGTTAATCGCATCCAACCAGCCTGGGAGCCATACGTTGCCGTAGTTCGGCCAAGCGGTAGAAGCAATGCTGTCAGGGTTAGACAACAGCACGTCCATGCCGTAGAGAGCTTTTCCGTGAGCAGCTTGGATGAACTGTGCGAACACTGGTTCAATCAAGATTTGCTTTTCAGGAGTACCAAAAGCAACTACAACGTCATTGTGAACGTACAAGCCGAGAGTGTGGAAGCCCAAGAACAGCGACACCCAGCTCAAGTGAGAGATAATCGCTTCTTTGTGCTGCAACACCCGATCGAGCACGTTGCCTTTATTTGCTTCAGGATCGTAGTCCCGCACCAAGAAGATAGCTCCGTGGGCGAAAGCGCCGACCATGATGAATCCAGCAATGTACTGGTGGTGCGTGTAAAGCGCAGCCTGAGTCGTGAAGTCCTTCGCCATGAAAGCGTAGGGAGGCATCGCGTACATATGCTGTGCTACCAGGGAGGTGATCACACCCAAAGCAGCGAGGTGAAATGCCAGTTGGAAGTGCAGCGAGTTGTTGTAGGTTTCGTACAAGCCTTGGTGAGGCAAGTTGAACTGCCCTTCACTCTTACCGCCGACCAAACCAGCCTTAGAATCCAACATCTCTTTGATGCTGTGACCGATACCGAAGTTAGTCCGGTACATATGACCGGCAACGATAAACAGAACTGCGATCGCCAAGTGGTGGTGAGCGATGTCTGTCAGCCACAGGGATTCTGTTTGAGGGTGGAAGCCGCCCAAGAAAGTCAGAATTGCAGTTCCCGCGCCTTCGGAAGTACCGAATACGTGGCTTGCTGCATCTGGGTTCTCAGCGTATACGCCCCAGTTACCACTGAAGAACGGAGCCAAACCGGCCGGGTGAGGCGGGGTAGACAAGAAGTTGTCCCAACCTACGTGCTGTCCGCGAGATTCGGGGATAGCAACGTGAACCATGTGACCAGTCCAAGCCAAAGAGCTGACACCGAACAAACCAGCCAAGTGGTGGTTGAGGCGAGATTCAGCATTTTTGAACCAAGACAAGCTGGGGCGGTACTTGGGCTGGAGGTGCAACCAACCTGCGAACAGGAAGACAGCGGCCAGCAGTAGCAAGAAGATAGCTCCTTGATACAGGTCGGCGTTCGTCCGAATCCCTTGAGTGAACCACCAATGGTAGACACCGGAGTAAGAGATGTCTACTGGGTTAGAAGCGCCCCCTTGAGTGAAAGCTTCTACTGCAGGAGCGCCGAATTGCGGGTCCCAAATCGCGTGAGCGATCGGGCGGACGTTTAGGGGGTCTTTAATCCACTGTTCAAAGTTACCTTGCCATGCTACGTGGAACAGGCTGCCCGAAGTCCACAAGAAAATGATTGCTATGTGGCCGAAGTGAGAAGCAAAAATCTTTTGGTAAAGATTTTCTTCCGTCATGCCATCGTGGCTTTCAAAGTCGTGTGCTGTGGCAATCCCGTACCAGATCCGCCGTGTGGTCGGGTCTTGGGCAAGGTCTTGGCTAAATTTTGGAAATTTCGTTGCCATAAGCCTTGATTAATCCTGAATCCTGAACAAAATTGAAGGGATTCGGTTCGGAGTTTGGATTCTCGATTTGAGATTCCTCCCAAATCGAGAATCCAAAACCTAGGGGTAGTTTACCCTACCGAAATGATTCGCGCTAGGAAAAATGCCCACGTAGTGACAATTCCTCCTAGGAGGTAGTGAGCTACACCCACAGCCCGACCCTGAATAATGCTCAGAGCGCGAGGCTGAATGGAGGGACCTACTTTGAGCTTATTGTGAGCCCAAACAATCGACTCAATCAGTTCTTGCCAGTAGCCGCGGCCGCTGAACAGGAACATCAAGCTGAAGGCGAAGACGAAGTGTCCAGCTAGGAACATCAGACCGTAGGCCGACAGTGCCGAACCGTAGGACTGAATCACCTGAGAAGCTTGCGCCCACAGGAAGTCCCGCAGCCAACCGTTAATCGTGATCGAACTTTGTGCGAAGTTGCCGCCGGTGATGTGAGAAATTGTGCCGTCTGGCGATACTGTTCCCCACACGTCCGACTGCATTTTCCAGCTAAAGTGGAAAATCACGATCGAGATGCAGTTGTACATCCAGAACAAGCCTAGGAAAACATGATCCCAACCCGAAACTTGGCAGGTACCGCCACGGCCCGGGCCGTCGCAAGGGAACCGGAAGCCCAAGTTGCCTTTGTCAGGAATCAAGCGAGAACTGCGTGCAAATAACACGCCCTTCAAGAGAATCAGGACTGTAACGTGAATGGTGAAAGCGTGGATGTGGTGGATCATGAAATCCGCCGTACCCAACTCGATCGGCATCATCGCTACTTTGCCGGCGACTACTACTGCACCGCCACCAAAAGCGTGGCTGACGATTTCCGTAGCATTAGGCGCTGTTGTGCCCGGAGCCAAGGCGTGGATGTTTTGCACCCACTGGGCAAATATCGGACGCAACTGAATCCCGGTATCCGAGAACAAATCTTGAGGACGACCGAAAGCCCGCATCGTGTCGTTGTGAACGTACAAACCGAAGCTGTGGAAGCCCAAGAATATACAAACCCAGTTCAGGTGGGAAATGATCGCATCTCTGTGACGGATCACGCGATCGAGCAGGTTGTTGACGTTACCGCTCGGTTCGTAGTCCCGAACCATGAAGATTGCTCCGTGAGCGGCTGCTCCAACAATCAGGAATCCGCCGATCCACATGTGGTGGGTGAAGATGGACAACTGAGTCGGGTAGTCCGTCGCGATGTAGGGGTAGGGAGGCATCGCGTACATATGCTGAGCCACGATGATGCTCAGAGAGCCCATCAGTGCCAAGTTAATGGACAGTTGCGCGTGCCAAGAAGTAGTCAGGATTTCGTAGAGACCTTTGTGACCTTCACCAGTGAAGGGGCCTTTGTGGTTCTCTAGGATTTCTTTCATGCTGTGGCCAATGCCCCAGTTCGTGCGGTACATATGACCAGCAACGATGAACAGCACTGCCAAAGCTAAGTGGTGGTGTGCTGTATCGGTCAGCCACAGACCGCCCGTCGTCGGGTTCAGACCGCCTTTGAAGGTCAGGAAGTCTGTGTATGCGCCCCAGTTGAGGGTGAAGAAGGGGGTTAAACCTTTAGCGAAACTCGGGTAGATGTCAGCCATCAAGCCCGGTGTCAAAATCCACTCGTGCGGCAGGGGGATGTCGGCAACTGTTTTGATCAGCTTGCCGCCGACTGTCAGCGGTGAACCTGCATCGATCGCGTCCATGCAAGCATTGATCGGCAGAGCAACGTGAATTTGCTGTCCTGCGAAGCCCAAGCAACCGCAGCCTAGCAAAACTGCCAAGTGGTGGTTCATCATCGATTCCACGTTCTGGAACCATTCCAGTTTCGGAGCGCGGACGTGATAGTGGAACCAACCGGCAAACAGCATCAAAGCTGCCATTACCAGGGCGCCGATCGCAGTGCAATATAGCTGGTATGAGTTAGTGATGCCGTTGGCGCGCCACAGTTGGAATAGACCAGAGGTGATCTGAATCCCATGAAAGCCGCCGCCTACATCTGCATTTAAAATTTCTTGACCAAAAATCGGCCAGACCACTTGAGCGCTGGGCTTGATGGCTGTAGGATTTGTCAGCCAAGCTTCGTAATTGGAAAATTTAGCGCCGTGGAAATATGCGCCACTCAACCATACGAAGATTACTGCCAAGTGGCCGAAGTGAGCGCTAAAGATTTTGCGCGAAACGTCTTCTAAGTCACTTGTATGACTGTCAAAGTCGTGAGCGTTAGCGTGGAGGTTCCAAATCCAAGTGGTGGTTTTTGGCCCCTTAGCTAGAGTGCGATCAAAATGACCGGGTTTTGACCACTTCTCGAAAGAAGTTGGAACCGGATTCTTATCGACTACTACCCTAGCTTTTACCTCTCGCTCTGGAGGACTAATGGTCATGAAGACTCTCCTCTCGGTAAGACAAGGAACGAGAACTGAACACTGTACCGGACACTCCCCACGCTTGATTAGGCGGGGGATTCTCGAAAAAGCCGACACTACATGGCACTTTACTCTTTGCAGAGCTAGACGCAGGTGCATCGTTTCCCCAAGCATTTTGCTTCTGTGAAGAAGCCAGTTTCCCAGTGTCGCTAACAATGTGACTGGGTACTGCTAACTCTTCTCGCTATCTGGAGCCGCCGATCGCGTCCTTGATTCAGACTTGATACGCCTGCTCCTTTTGAGGGAGTTTTATGAATTATAAGCTTGCTAGAGAAGTATTAATCGCTTGTTAACAATACTTAAAAAAGGCTCAATTCTTGATGTAATAACGCCTTTAAATCCCACAGTCCCTCGAAAAAGTCAAGGGGTACTGCCATTAACTTTACAAAACTCAAAGATAAGGTAATTTAGGAATACTCATTTGTAGATATATGTTTTGGAAAAAGGCTGCAGCAATTAATAGTCGGAGAGGAGGGGTTGCCCGCTGCTGCCTCAATCCGGGTTCCTACGCCGCTTTGAAATTCCTGAGTGGCAATTCCCCCATACTAAATTCATTTTTGGGCTATAGTTCCCTATGAGAAGGCTTCTAGGAGTATGGTTGCGTGATTGGGATCAATTGGCACAGAACGGTTGCGGGCAGGCTGGTGGCATTGTTCGCAGTAGCAGTATTAATTTTGGGTTTAGCAAGTTGTGGCGCGGGCCATCCCGAATTGCCCAAATCAGGGAACAAGAGCGGCTCAGCTACCGCCCCAGTAAACAGAATTTCAGAGGTTTCTCCCCCAGAAGCCATTCAACAACTGCGTCAGGCTCTAGAAATCTACCAGCCTCAAATTAGTATTTTGTATCCATTACCTGACGAAGTGCTTCAGGATATAAATGTGTCTGTTCAGTTCCAAGTGAAGGACTTGCCCATTTTCAAAGAGGCAAACTTGGGTTTGGGCCCCCATCTGCAAGTTTTATTAGACAACCAACCTTATGCAGCAGTTTACGACATCAACCAACCTTTAACGCTGTCGAATTTAGAACCCGGAACCCATACCCTCCAGGTGTTTGCCGCTCGCCCTTGGGAAGAAAGCTTTAAAAACGAAGGTGCCGCGGCTCAAACCACCTTTCACGTTTTTACCAAAACAGATGACAATAATCCCGATCGAACATTGCCTCTATTAACATACAACAGCCCCCAAGGCAGCTACGGTGCAGAGCCCATCCTGCTCGACTTTTACTTGACAAATGCCCCCACGCACCAAGTGGCGCAAGAAAATTCCCAAGATGAAATACTCGATTGGAAAATTCGAGCCACAGTCAACGGGGAAAGCTTTGCGATCAACCAGTGGCAACCTATATATCTTAAAGGATTCAAACCAGGCAAAAACTGGGTACAGCTAGAATTAATTGACGAGCGGGGAAATATCGTCAAAAACGCCTTTAATAATACAGTCAGACTGATAAATTTCCAGCCGCTTGGCCAAGAGCCTCTTTCAAAATTAGTGCGGGGCGAACTAACAGCAGCAGAAAGTCGCGGTATAGTCGATCGTACCTACCAAGCCCCCGAACCGACACCAACCCCAACCCCCGAACCGACACCGACACCTGCATTAGAAAAAACACCAGTTGTCCCACCCTCACCAGCGGTTCCAGAAACCCCTGTTACCCAACCCAGCTTAGAGCCAACAGTCATTCCCGAAGTTGCTCCCATTCCAGTAATAGAACCGACACCGACAGCAACCCCCCAACTCGAAGCGCCGAAAATTGTAGAACCAATTCAAGCAATAGAACCGACGCCGACAGCAACTCCACAGTTAGAAGCGCCGAAAATTGTAGAACCAGTTCAAGTAATAAAACCGACAGCGACAGCAACTCCACAGTTAGAAACCCCGAAAGTTTTTGCACCCGTTAAAATAATAGAACCGACCCCAACAGCATCTCCCCAAACAAAAAAACAGGAATATAAAGGATACTACAATCGGTTCCGCAACTTCTTGCGTGAAGAACCCCAATCTGCTAATCCTTCATATCCGCCAACCCTGCCAGAAATAACAGAAAAAGCTCCAGTACCAAAAGTAGTCGCTCCCGCGATACCAGAACAGTCTCCCAATCTTGTACCGCCAACGCCACCAGTTGCCGCTGAAACTCCTAGCCAGCCAACCAACGAATTAGCAGAACCCGAAACAACTGTTTCCGAACCAGAAAATCAGCCCAAATCCGAACAAAAAGTCGAATTTGCCACCTAACAAAATCTTTCTGGGCTTCGTGGCCTGGGCGTCCCGCCCGTGCTCCATCTGCAGGCAAAAATCAAAAATTAGGACACTAAAAAATGACCTACCTCGAAACAGCAGCCAAATTCTACAGCGATGTCGCCGAAACACCCCAACTCGGACTTTGCTGCGTCCAAAGCAGTCCCTTGCAATTGCCAGGATTAAAAATTCCCGAACAAATGCAAGAAATGAATTACGGCTGTGGCACAACCGTTCACGCCGCCGAACTCGTCGGCAATCCCTTCGTGCTTTATGTAGGCGTCGGCGGCGGCTTGGAAGCACTACAATTTGCATATTTTTCTAGACACAAAGGAGCGGTTATTGCCGTCGATCCGGTTCCAGCAATGCGAGATGCGGCTGCACGAAACTTGCAACTAGCCGCCCACGAAAATGATTGGTTTGATCCGAGTTTTGTAGAAATTTGTGAAGGCGATGCTTTTGCCTTGCCGGTGCCGGATGCTTCTGTAGATGTTGTCGCCCAAAACTGCTTGTTTAATATCTTTGAACCAGCGGATTTAGCTAAAGCATTAAAAGAGACTTATCGGGTGTTAAAACCGGGTGGCAGATTGTTGATGAGCGATCCGATCGCAACTCGCCCCATTCCGCAGCATTTGAAGGAAGACCAACGCTTGCGCGCCTTGTGTTTGTCCGGCGCTTTGACATACGCAGAATACGTTCAACACCTTGTAGACGTTGGTTTTGGGCAAGTCGAAGTGCGGGCCCGCCGTCCTTACCGGCTGCTCGACAAACACAATTATCAATTAGATGCGGATTTGCTGTTAGAAAGCCTGGATTCGGTGTCTTTCAAAGTGCCTGTACCGGATGATGGAGCTTGCATTTTCACTGGCAAGACGGCGATTTATACGGGGTCTGAAGATCTGTTTGATGACGGGGCAGGTCACGTTTTGCAGCGGGGAGTTCCGGCGGCGGTGTGTGATAAAACTGCTGGGAAGTTGGGGGGATTAATGCCGGATAAGGTGTTAATTACGGATTCGACTTGGCATTATAACGGCGGCGGTTGCTGTTAGATTTTGTGGGGTTAAGTCGATGGCAAGTGCGATCGACCAGAATAAAATTAACGGTGTATTGGTGATGCTGGAAAATAACAGCAGGGAAAACCAAGGAGAAAATTGGGGCTCAGCAAGAGGGGCGAATTTCTGAAGCTGTTAATTTTGTGGTTCGTCAGAGAGAATTTACAAGGGTAGCGAAATCTACCCGTTCTTTGATTGGAGATACTGGTATACTACGATCGACAGTTAGTTATTTAATAATTTGTAGTCATGGTAAATATGTCAAGCATCTCCAACATCGCCTCTGAAGTGGAAAGTGACTTTCTGGGAGAGATTGATAACCTTGACAGGCAATTACACGAGCGCTTTCAAGACAAGTTTGTAGTCCAGCCCTCGCTTACGCGACTTTTGGTTAGTTTTCAGGCTAACAAAACTAGACCCATTTATAGGTGGTACAAGTATAAGGAAGCTTTCTCCGCTTCTCTGGTAGAGTTCTTATTCCAAAAATATCAAGTCATTCAAGGCAAGATTTTAGATCCTTTTACAGGTAGTGGAACTGCTTTATTTGCTGCTAGCGACTTGGGAATAGATGGTGAGGGGATTGAATTATTACCTATTGGGCAACAAATAATTAATACCAAAATCCTTTTAGACACTGCCTTTACTCTTGATGATTTTCAGCGGCTAAAGACATGGTTTAATTTGCAAATATGGAAACAATTTGAAAACCCAGTCACTCTGCCAGAATTGAGGATCACTAAAGGAGCTTACTCCGAACAAAATAAAATAGAAATTGAGCAATATCTTGGAGCTTGTTATCAAGAAAATACCAAGATTCAATCAGTTTTAGTCTTGACTTTACTGTGTGTTTTAGAATCCGTAAGCTATACACGCAAAGATGGACAGTATCTTCGTTGGGATTACCGTTCGGGTCATGGCACGTCAAAGAAGTCCTTCAATAAAGGTGAGGTTCTTGAGTTCAGTCAAGCTATTACCAAAAAATTTAATGAACTTGTTAACGACTTAGAACCTCCTACACACCAACTTGAGCTTTTTCAAACTCAGAATAATCAACAAGGCAAAATTAATTTGCATCAAGGTTCTTGTCTGAAGATAATGCCCGATTTGCCGGACTCTACATACGATGCAATCATCACATCTCCACCCTACTGCAATCGATATGACTATACTCGCACCTATGCACTAGAGCTAGCTTTACTAGGAATTTCTGAAAAGGAATTAATTAATCTGCGTCAGGAAATGCTAAGTTGTACGGTTGAGAATCACCCCAAAGATTTATTGGCTATCAATCCGGCTTGGGAAATAGCTTTAAGTATTGCTAATTCGCAAACTCTATTGCAGGCTATATTAAGATACTTGGACACCCAAAAGTCACAGGGTATATTGAACAACAATGGTATACCAAGAATGGTAAGAGGATATTTCTATGAAATGGCTTGCGTAATACAAGAAAGCTTTCGTATCCTTAAACCAGGGGCATTTTTGTTTATGGTTAATGACAATGTGCGCTACGCAGGTATAAGCATTTCAGTGGACATGATTCTTTCTGATTTTGCTGAAAAACTAGGCTTTGTTACGGAAAATATTCTCGTCTTACCAGGTGATAAGGGGAATAGTAGTCAACAGATGGGAAACTATGGACGCGCTCCTTTGAGGAAGTGCGTTTATGTATGGAAAAAACAATAACTCGATACCTATGTGTGCTTATCGTAACCACCTTCAATCCAGTGACGATCTTGTCACAACCTATGAAGACACTCGTGCGGGTTTTGTTGCACTTGCCCTTGAAAAAAATCGACGCGCTACCCCTTACGTGGCCCAAGCAAGAGCACTTCAAGAAGCTGCTGGTCAAGCTGAGAGTCCTGCTGATTTGTTAAATGTTAAGGGCATTGAAATGGGATTGTTGACTGCAGCAGGATTATCTGACAAGTCTCTTGCTCATTTGATGCCAAAGGATAAGAGTGAAGCTATCAATGGTCTAATCAGGAATTTTCTTGAGCCAGCAGGCACAAATTTTGTGGAGGAATTGGTCTTTAGATTTCTACTGACTCGTGGTGACACGCTTGGTGGCTCAATGCGTAATGTTGGCGGAGCATTGGCACAAAGAAAACTAACTCGTGCTATCCTCTCGACTCTCACAATTGCTAGTAAGAGATATTATTGGCAAGACTCAAAGACAAAAAAGTGGATAGCCATGACAAATGATGACACAGGAATTGAGTTGTCTTTACGTGGGATAAGTTGGGAGAGCGAGCTAGGTAATCGCACATTGATTTATAACCTAACTGTTCCACTCGTCAGGAGCAATGTGGATTTGTGTTTATTTAATCTTGCCCCGACGGAGTTGGTAGCTAATAAATCCAGCGCAATTGAGCCATCTATCGTGGCACCCTATGTTATTGCATTGGGCGAACTTAAAGGTGGAATCGATCCTGCAGGTGCAGATGAGCATTGGAAAACGGCACAAGCAGCACTAAATCGCATACGCGAAGCATTTTCCACAGTTGGACACTCACCTCTGACTTTCTTTGTGGGATCGGCAGTTGCAAGAAGGATGGCGGGTGAAATCTGGCATCAACTGGAAAACCGGAGTCTCAGTAATGCTGCAAATCTGAATCAGGAGAATCAAGTTGCATCTATTTCTCGTTGGCTATGTAATTTATAAAAGCAACAACCGTTTTGACTCGGTGTCGGTTTTACCATCCTCCCTCGCCCCCGTCTTGTGGCACAGCCATCTTCGCTGTCTCCAAAAACCCTGGTTTAATCAGCTTTCTTCCCATCCTGCCAAACTTCCCGCTAAATTAAAGAAGTAAAAAAATCATTCACGCCCTACCAGGAGATGCCATGCCCCGCGTCCGAGCACCAGAATTCCCCGCAAACTACCCCTGGCTGAACACCGACAAACCTTTATCCATTGAATCTCTAAAAGGCCGGGTCGTCCTCCTCGACTTCTGGACGTACTGCTGCATCAACTGCTTGCACGTCCTCCCAGAATTAAAATACCTCGAACAAAAATATAAAGATTCTCTCACCGTTATCGGCGTTCACTCTGCCAAATTTGAAAACGAAAAAGAAGTAGAAAACATCCGCCAAGCTATCCTCCGCTACGATATCGAACATCCCGTAATCGTTGACAGTGGCATGAAAGTTTGGCAAAGCTATGCCGTTCGCGCTTGGCCGACTTTAATGGTGATCGATCCTGAAAGTTATGTCGTTGGCTTTGTTTCCGGCGAAGGCAATAGAGAAGCACTGGACGAATTAGTTGGCAAGTTAATTGCTGAATACAAAGATAAAAATGCACTTAACTTTAAACAACTCAGTTTTAGCTTAGAAAAACAGCGCAAACCTGTATCAACACCGCTGGCTTTTCCCGGTAAAGTGCTGGCATTTGCCATCGGTGCAACGGAGGCCAAACAGCTTCACCAACAGGTCGCCCTTTTGGGCGAAATGACTGAGGATAATGAATCTGTAGATGAAACTGTATTGCCCGGACCTGCTAATTCAGTCATACAAAACTTAGTCGGTTCTTGCTTATTTATTGCCGATTCCGGACACAATAGGATTGTTGTCAGCACCCTCGAAGGTGAGGTGCTGCACGTCATCGGTAGTGGCAAACCGGGTTTAACTGATGGGGACTTTGAAGAGGCTGAGTTTTTTGCACCTCAAGGTATGGCTTTTGATGCAGAAAGCCAAATTCTATATGTTGCTGATACGGAAAATCATGCTCTCAGAAAGATTGATTTTACGACTCAACGGGTGGAAACTGTTGCTGGTACGGGCGAACAAAGTCACGAAATTTCACCCCGCAGCGGCAAGGGTTTAGAAACGCAATTGAATTCGCCTTGGGATTTAGAAAGAGTTGGAAATAGACTTTTTATTGCAATGGCGGGTTCCCACCAAATTTGCGAAATGCAGTTAGACACTGGCACGATCGGCACTTATGCGGGTATTGGCCGAGAATCCTGTGTGGACGGAAATCTTGCAGAATCTGCTTTTTCTCAGCCCAGCGGCCTCGCTACGGATCGATCGGAGTTGTTTGTTGCTGACAGCGAAATTAGTTCGATTCGCGCTGTGGGTATAGATGAAGACCCGAAGGTTCGCACTGTTTGCGGTAGCGGTGAATTGTTTGGTTTTGGAGATAAAGATGGTCGCGCTGATGAGGTAAGGTTGCAGCACTGTTTGGGTGTTGAATACGCTCAAAATTATCTCTGGGTTGCTGATACTTACAATCACAAAATTAAGCGGATCGACCACCGAGGCGGTACGTGCAGAACTATGATTGGAGATGGTACAGCGGGTTTGGTGGACGCTAAAGGCCTTAAGGCTCGATTCTTTGAACCTTCAGGGTTGAGTGCGATCGGGCCTCACTTGTTTGTTGCTGATACCAACAATCATGTAATTCGGAGAGTTGAGTTGGATACGCTGGAAGTCACAACTTTGGATTTCCCCGGTTTGTGCCCTCCTGATGTTTGTCTTCCTGATTAAGCCGATCGACCTTTTTGACCAAAAAAACGGGATTCAAGCCCCGTCCTTCTAGGACGGCTTTTCTTGATTTCTAATATATTCCTTCAAAACTT